>LBRB01000001.1:0-69859 GCA_000991185.1 Berkelbacteria bacterium GW2011_GWA2_35_9
GAAAATTTAACTCTTTTTGACGGTGAGTACGATTCTTCTAGCGCATTTTTATCACTTCATAGCGGAGCTGGTGGGACCGAATCACAAGACTGGGCGGGAATTTTAAAAAGAATGTATATGCGTTGGGCAGAAAAACACAATTATTCAGTCGAAGAAATTGCAGAAAGTTTAGGTGAAGAAGCGGGGATTAAATCAGCGACAATCAAAATCAGTGGTTTTCAAGCCTTCGGCTATCTTAAAGCAGAAGCCGGAGTTCATCGGTTAGTACGAATGTCGCCATTTGATTCGGACAAAGCTCGTCATACATCGTTTGCTTTAGCAGAAGTAGTTCCGGAAATTGACAAAGCGGTCGAAGATGATTTCAAAATTGATGAAAAGGATTTAAAAGTTGATACCTATCGTTCGGGCGGTGCCGGTGGTCAAAATGTTAATAAAGTCGAAACAGCGATTCGAATTACTCATTTGCCAACAGGAATTGTTGTAACTTCGCAAAACGAGCGGAGTCAAGCCCAAAACAGAGAACTAGCAATGAAAATTCTGCTTGGAAAATTGATTCAGCTGAAAATTGAAAAACACAAAGAAACAATTGATGAATTAAAAGGTGAACATATATCTGTAGAGTGGGGGAGTCAGATCAGAAGTTATGTTCTAGCGCCTTATCAAATGATCAAAGATCATCGGACCAATTTTGAAACTAGCGATACGCAAGGAGTACTAGGGGGGGATTTAGACGATTTTATGTTAGAACACCTAAAAAAATTAAGAATTAATAATTAATTTTTAAATTTTAAATTAGATTTTGCATTTTGAGATTTGCATTTTAAATTACTTAACTGGTATAATTAACAGAAATATCTGATCCTAAACAATAATTGGATCTGTAATAATGAAAGGTGGAAGGATGTTAGATAAAGCTAAACAATTATATCAATTGCAAAAACAAGCAAAAAAAATTCAGAAAGAATTAAAAAATACAGAGATTGAAGCGGCGAATAATGATAAAACAATTTCAGTTGTTTACAATGGCGAACAAAAATTAGTCGATTTAGTGATTGATGATAGCTGGTTGTCGCCTGATAAAAAGAGTGAATTGGTGCGAGAAATATTGAAATTAGCTAGTGAAGCCAATTCTCGAGCATCAGCATTGGCAGCCGATGAAATGAAAGGTGTGATGAAGGATATGGGGATGAACATACCAGGTTTTTGAGTACAAAAACCTGGAATAATTTTCAATTATCAATTTACAATTTTCAAATAATTATCAAATAATAAATTTTCAAACATAAATGATTCTAATATTTGGCTTAGGCAATCAGGGCAAAGAGTATCAAAAGACTCGACACAATTTCGGGCATATTTTAGTTGAAAAATTAATAGAGAAAGATCTATTTACGAATGATGTATTGCTGAAAATTAACGATGGATTTATGAACGAAAGTGGTGTCAGTCTTAATAAACTTGTTAGTTATTACAAAATTGAACCAAAAAATATTTTAATTATTCACGATGATTTGGATATTGAATTTAGCGAAATGAAACTTGATTTCAATCGTTCATCAGCTGGTCATAAGGGTGTTCAGTCAGTGATTGATAATCTTGTAACTCAAGAATTTTATCGCTTGAGATTGGGGATTGGGAAAAGTGAAACACTGCCAGGCGAAAAATATGTACTTGAGAAATTTAATCAAGTTGAAGAAAGCGAAATTGATAATATCATTGACAAAGCAGTTGATTTATTGGTAAAATCAGATTTGCTTAAAGATAAAATAAAATAAATTATGGGACAACAAAAAACAACAGTTATTGGAGTTGAAGTAGAAGAGACTCAAGAAAAAGTCGACAAAAAATCGCCTAAAATTGTTAAAGAATTTAAGAAAAAAACAATTAATGTTGAAGTTGAAAAAGCTGTCAAAAAAACTGAAAAAAAGAAAAAAAGTGCCGAAACAATTAGTCGTAAACGAACAAAATTTCCTAGATCTAAAAAGTATATTGCTACCAAAGAAGATATAGCTAAACAAATAAAAAGTGCTGATCTCAACTCAATATTAACTTATTTAGCTAAGAATGTGGCAAAATATGAAACAGTTGAATTAGTTATTAATTTAACACAAAAAAAAGGACAAGACCCAGTTCGAAAAATGGTTAATTTGCCAGCTGGTTTAGTTAAAACTCCTAAAATTGCAATTTGCGATGACGAACTATTAAGCCGATTGGAAAAAAATATTATTGATTTCGATATTTTAATTGCTTCACCAAAAATGATGCCAAAATTAGCCAAATTTGCCAAAATTTTAGGACCAAAAGGATTGATGCCGAATCCAAAATCTGGTACAGTAGCTGAAAAACCGGAAGAAGCAAAAAAAGAACTGATGTCAGGAAATATTGAAATAAAGCAAGACAAAACAAATATAATTCATCTTCCAGTCGGAAAAATTGACTGGGGAGTAGAAAAAATTTCAAAAAATATTGAAGCGGTCATTAAAGAAATTCCGACCAATCGAGTGGTTTCAATTTTTATCTCAAGTTCTCAATATCCGAGTTTCAAGTTGAAATAAAAGATTTTTGTCATCCTCGAGTCGAATGTAATTCGACATCGGGGATCCAGCTAATTATTTACTCACCAATAGGACTTTTTTCGAACCGGATTTAATTAGTTCAGCGTCAAGAGGATATTTTGCATCCTTGTATAAATCGTGGTTAGCGCCCAGTAATATTTCAAATGGATATTTATACTCTTTGCCTTTTTTTGTGCCAACATCATGAACAATAAAGTTACTATCATCCCAACCGATCACAACTACCATATGAAAAATTGGACCAGCGCCGGTAAAATTAGGATTATTTAGCATTCGCCCAGCCGTTGGAACCAGAATTAAACTATTTGTCGTCAGTGCTTTCTGAATATCGACTATCTGGGGATTTTCTATAATTTCTGACTTGAGATTAAACATTTTCATCAATATTTCTTGATTATTCTCAAGATTGGTATCTTCAAAATAACCAAAATTTGATCGTTCCCAAGAAATAATTTCTTGAATATTTTGTTCATTTTGATCGCTATCCAAATCTTTTTTATTGCCATAAAAGTATTGTTGAGCAATTAATATGGCTGTTTCTTCACACGCCTCTTGATGAACAAAATCCCAGTTGGCGTTTGGTGCTTGAATTGCAAAAGGAACATTTTTATTCAAATAATTTTTAGGTACAATATTTGAGGTTTTTGAATTGGTTGTTGGAATTGTGACTAGAGTTGTAGTTTGAGATTGTATATTATTAATTTGATTTATTTCGGTAGTAGTAGTATTTTGAATATTATTTTTGTTTTCAGCGCTTTTATTTGAAAAATCAGAATAAATTTTTCCAAACGAAATTAACGCAATTAATAACAAAAAATAGCTTAAATTATTTTTTTTCATATTCATTAATTATAACAGAAAAATATTATAAAAAAATTTTCATTCCAGAGTAACCTCTGGGGTTAATCAAGAGCTAAATATTAGTAGATTTAACAGAGATGCTATTGACATGATGTATTGCGTATGGTTTAATAATAATGTCGACCAAAGACAGGTGGTATAAAAATAAATCCGCCCGAGGTGATAAAAAATTTCTTTTTATATTACCTCGTAACTTACGCAGGTTTTTTTATGTTAAATCGTTCCGATAAGGAAAAATTAGTTAAAGATTTAGAACAAGAAATTTCAGATGCGCAAGCAGTGGTATTTTCAAATTTTGATCAGCTTTTAGTAACTGATTTAATGTGTTTGAGAAAAAAACTTCATATCCCCGGGATTTCGTTGAGAGTTATTAAATCAAAATTAGTACAAAAAGCTTTAGAAAAATTAAATTTTAAACTCGACTCTGAATTTGTTAAAAAACCAATGATCGTTGCATTGACTAATAATGATGATGTTTCATTAGTTAAAGAATTAGTTAATTTTGCTAAAGATAATGAAAATTTTGCTCCAGTGTCAGCATTATTTGAAAACAAAATCATCAGTCAGGATGAGATAAAAATTATTGCCAGCTTACCTTCAAAAGATCAGTTATTGGCAAAATTAGTTGGATCAATTAAAGCGCCTGTTTCAAACTTAATTTGGTCGCTAAAATATAACCAAGTCGGGTTAATTAATATTTTAAAACAAATAAAAAAATAATTATAATTTTATAGGAGAAATATGTCAGAAGAAAAAAAGGAAAAATCAAAGTTTGAAGATCTAATCAAAAAGATCGAAGAATTATCAGTCAAGGATTTGGCTGAATTGGTTAAGGAATTAGAAGAAAGATTTGGGGTTTCAGCAATGGCTCCAGTTGCCGTTGCAGGAACAGGCGCAACTGCAGAAGTAAGCGCTGATGATGATAAAAAAGCAGAATATACCATACATTTGAAGGATGCAGGCGTTCAAAAGATTGCTGTTATTAAGGCGATCAGAGAAGTTAGACCGGATTTAGGATTAAAAGAAGCTAAAGATTTAGCTGATGGCGCACCAAAAGACATTAAAGAGAGTGTTCCAGCCGAAGAAGCTGAAGATGCTAAAAAGAAATTTACCGAAGCTGGCGCAACAGTTGAGCTAAAGTAACCATTTTTTTATTACTTAATCCAAATATGCACGTTCCTGGAATGTGCATATTTGTGACTGTTTAATTTCTCTAAATTATTTGCTAAAATAGAATAGTCAATCGATTAATATAATAGAGGGAAGTGTTCTTATGAATTTGGGTGTAATTAAAAAAGCTGAGGCTCCTTTATCGACGGGTGAAGAAATTAATCAATCTCAGGGTGGAGATGTTGAAATTAAACCTGGTGTTGATATAGCTGAAAAACCAAAAGATGAAGAGGTAAAGAGTGATATTTTTTCAAAAGATGAAGATAATTCTGGTTTATCTGCAGAATTTACTAATCAAAATCAGATAATTGATGCAAGTAATCCTGACATTGATGAAGTAAAAAAACCAGCTGTTGATCTTGAAAAAGCGGGAAAAATGGTTTTTGGAAATAATGAAATAAATGATTTTAAGGATTTTGCTGA
Organism: Berkelbacteria bacterium GW2011_GWA2_35_9; assembly: GCA_000991185.1. Lineage (GTDB taxonomy): Bacteria > Patescibacteriota > UBA1384 > GWA2-35-9 > GWA2-35-9 > GWA2-35-9. Next base: position 5,031 of record LBRB01000001.1, read on the forward strand.
TAAATTTAATCAAATAGTTTACTAATGCCTGAGATATTTTTAATTGGATTAATTTTAGGAATAGCCATTCTTGGTTTCAGTTTTTACAGTCATAATAAAGAGAAAATTAAGTTTGTGACAACTATCACTAATATTGTGACTTTTAAAATTATCGTTCCCAAGGAAACAATTCGTAAAGAAGACTCGAGCGCTAGTGATAGCGCTAAAGATTTCAAAGAAGCAATTGCACCGATGGAACAATTTTTTTCAGCGATTTCATCAGTATTTGAACGAGAAATTGTTAAAGATTATGCCAATATTCAAGATGTGATTAGTCTGGAAATTGTTGCCAAAGATAATTTAATTTGTTTCTATTTAACCTGCCCAGCAGATCATTCGGAAATGATAAAAAGACAAATTTTAGCTTATTATCCATACGCAGTTCTCGATGTCGTTCCAAATCACAATATTTTTGATATTCAAGGCAATGAAAATCAATTTGTTTCTTGTGCCGGTCTACGAGCTAACAAGCGTTTTATCTATCCGATAAAAACTTATAAAAATTTAGATGTTGATGCGCTTAATGGTTTGACAAATTCAATTTCAAAACTTGGGATGCATTCATCGGTTGCAATACAAATTCAAATCAAACCGATTAGCGATCGCTGGAGGATCTATCCCGCTTTAGCGGCAAGAGAGGTTTTGGAAGGCAAAACTAACTATATTCACAGTAATTGGAAAACACGATTTTTGAATCAAGCTCAAGAAATGGTTTTGAATTCAATTGCAAAAAGTAGTAGTAAGGATGGGGGAGCGTCGGGAGGAAAAAGTTGGCGTCAAACACCAGTTCAGGAAGACTTAATGAAAGCCTTTAACGAAAAAGCTAGCAAACCGGGTTTTAAAACTTATATAAGAATAGTCTCAGTTTCGAACGAAAAATCAGTCGCTGAAAGTCATCGAGAAAATATTATCTCAAGTTTTTCTCAATTCAATGCCCCGGCTTGGAATAGTTTTATACCAATCCGATATACCATTAATAATTACCGAGTTGTAAAAAATTTCATATTGAGAATTTTTGAGAATAAGCACTCAATGATATTAAATAGTGAAGAAATTGCTTCTATTTTTCACTTGCCAACCCGTTTTGTTGAAACACCGAATATCCAGTGGTTGCAGTCAAGAACTTTACCAGCACCAGCTAATTTGCCAACTGAAGGTATTATTATCGGCGAATCAATTCATCGAGGTGAAAAAGTTCCAGTTAAAATTAAAGATGAAGATCGACGCCGACACATTTTTATGATTGGAAAAACCGGTGTTGGTAAAACAACATTGTTTGAAAATATGGTTGATCAAGATATCCGAAATGGCAAAGGGATTGCATATTTGGACCCAAACGGTGATGCGGTTCAGTCAATATTGGAGAAAATCCCTAAAGAAAGAGCCGAAGATGTTATCTATTTCGATCCAGCTAATACTGAAAACCCGATGGGTTTAAATTTACTTGAGTGGGACAATGATGAAGAAAAAGATTTCTTAATTGCTGAATGGCTTGAAATGTTTTATAAGCTTTACGATCCAAATAAGACTGGAATAATTGGACCACAGTTTGAACATTGGGGAAGAAATGCCGCCCTGACCGTGATGAGTCTTCCCGAAGGTGGAACCTTAATCGATATACCAAGACTTTTTACCGATGATCAATTTCGGGAACGAGCGATTAAAAGTGTTCAAGATCCTATTGTTAAAGCTTTTTGGCAAGAACAATTAGCCAAAACTGCCGATTTTCATAAATCAGAAATGTACAATTATTTTATATCTAAATTCGGACGATTTATGACTAATAAAATGATGCGCAATATTATTGGTCAATCAAAAAGTGCTTTTGATCTTAGAAAAATTATGGATGAGGGAAAAATATTACTAGTCAATTTGTCAAAAGGTGAGTTAGGCGAAATGAATTCTTACCTTTTAGGTATGGTTTTAGTTTCAAAAATTCAGTCGGCAGCTTTTTCAAGAGCTAATATTCCTGAGGCGGAAAGAAAAGATTTTTATCTGTACGTGGATGAGTTTCAAAACTTTACGACCGATAGCTTTGCGACAATTTTATCGGAGGCAAGAAAATATCGATTGTCGCTAAATGTAACTAATCAATACATTGCGCAATTAACTGAAAAGATTAGAGACGCTGTTGTTGGAAATGCCGGTACATTAATTTGTTACCGTATTGGAGCCGGCGATGCGGAATATATGGTTAAAGAATTTCCTAGCGTAACGATTGACGATATGGTGAATTTAGATAAATATACAACCTATACAAAATTGTTGATCGATTTAACGCCATCAAAACCGTTTACTATGCATGGCGTTTTAAGTCCAATAGAAAAAAATCAAGCGATGAGGGAAGCAATTGTACAATTATCAAATTTGAAATATACTCATACTAAGAGTGAGGTTGAAAAATTACTTGATAAAAGATATAAAAAAGAAAATATTGATAAAGAGAGCGGTATTAATGTTTTAGAGTAAATTATGCCATTTTTAACTATAGTAATCATTGCTTTAATCGTTTATGTCAGTATAATTGGCATCGGGATTTTGTGGTGGATGATAATTAAAAATAATCGATCCATTAGTCAAACAGATGACAAAAAATATATATTGCTAGAAATATTGGTGCCAAAAAATAATGAGAAAGGACCCTTGGCGGCAGAAAGTATGTTTGCGTCAATGCATGGTATTTTTCAGGAAGCAATCGAAAGTCAAGAGAAATTAAGTTTTGAAATAGCCTCTAAGGGAAAATTTATTATTTTTTATGCTCATATTCCAGCCCATCTAAAAGATTTTATTGAAGGACAAATTTACTCGCAATATCCAACTGTCGAAATATCGGAGGTTAAGGATTATGCATCGGTTGTTATGCGAGATCCAAACCAAAAAGCGATTGTAGGAACTGAATTAAAGTTAAATAAAGATTATGTTTTTCCAATAAAAACCTTTTTAAATTTTGAGGTTGATCCGTTATCTAGTATTACTGGAATGTTATCTAAGATTGAAGAAGGGGAGCAATTATGGATTCAGATAATTGTTCAGCCAATTGCTGATGATTGGCAAGATAGGGGAGTTAAATATGTTAAATCGGTTAAAGAGACTGGCAAAGGACCAGAAAGTTTAGAATTTAAAAAAGAATTAAAAAAAAGATTATCCAGTCTATCAAAAGATTTGGCTCAAAGTGCAAAAGGAGTATTTGCCTCGTCATCTGATAGTGCGTCCAAAGATTCTGGGGGGAAAGATATCGTTTTACCAGGTCCAGTTGAGGCTGCGTTATCAGGTATTAATGAAAAGATTACTAAGCTTGGGTTTTTGACGACCATTCGGATAGTGTGTATTTCGAACGATGAAGAATTGTCAAAAAATAAACTCAATGGTTTAGTCGGAGCATTCAAACAATTCAATACAGTCAATTTAAATGGTTTTGGAATAAAAGAAATTTTATCTGGTCAGGAAATATTGGAAGAATATATACTACGAAAAACAAATGTCAACGCTTTTGTTCTAAATATTGAAGAATTAGCATCGATTTATCATTTGCCGAACATATCGGTTGAAACTCCTTTAATTAGTTGGGCAGGAAGCAAAAAAGGTGAACCACCATCTAATTTGCCAATAAAAAGCGAAGGGGAAAAGAATATCGTCCCGATTGGAGAAACAAATTTTAGAAATTATCGAATGCAATTTGGGATTAAACAAAAAGATAGGCGATTACACATATATACGATTGGAAAAACCGGAACTGGTAAATCAACGATGCTTGAAAATATGATAATTGATGATATTTTATCGGGAAGAGGAGTGGCTGTAGTTGATCCGCACGGGGATTTAATTGATCATGTTTTAGAATTTGTGCCGGACAGTCGGATTGATGATGTAGTCTATTTCTCTCCAGCCGATCGAGAGTATCCTGTTGGGTTTAATCTGCTTGAAAATGTTGATCCTGATTTAAAAAATGTAGTTGCCTCCGGAGTTGTTGGAATATTCAAAAAAATCTTTGGAGAATCATGGGGTCCAAGATTAGAGTATATACTCAGAAATGCAGTTTTATCGCTTTTGGATTATCCAGATGCGACGATGCTTGAAATAATTAAAATTTTAATTGATAAAAGTTTTCGCAAAAAAGTATTAGAGTACGTAAAAGACCCAGTACTATTAGATTTTTGGTTAAACGAATATGATAAATATGATCAAAAATTTAGAACTGAAGCAGTAGCGCCTATTCAAAACAAGGTCGGACAATTTTTATCAACTACTACTATTCGAAATATAGTTGGGCAGCCGGAATCAACAATTAATTTGAATAATATAATGGATGAAAGAAAAATTTTATTAATTGATTTATCAATTGGAAAAATAGGGGAGGATACAGCCGCTTTGTTAGGGTCAATGATGATTACAAAAATTCAGCTCTCAGCTATGCAAAGAGCTCATATTTCAGAAGCAGAAAGAGTTGATTTTTATTTGTATGTTGATGAGTTCCAAAACTTTGCAACTGATAGTTTTGCGACTATACTTTCAGAAGCTAGAAAATATCATTTAAATTTAGTGATGACCAATCAATACATAGCTCAGATGCCTGAGATTGTCAAAGAAGCGATATTTGGAAATGTGGGAACATTGATATCATTCAGGGTTGGAGCAGGAGATAGTGAAGCGTTGGTTAAAGAGTTTGAACCAATTTTTGATTCTAACGATTTGGTTAATTTAGCCAATTACAATATTTATGTAAAAATGGCGATTGATGGAGTAACATCACCGGCATTCTCGGCAGTTTCATTGGCGCCAAAAAAAGAAGGTTATCATAATCGAGATAAAATTATTAATCGTTCACGGGAACAATATGCTAAATCGAGAGAAGAAGTTGAACAAAGACAATCGGATGTTTCAGGACATTTTGATGATGACCAAAATGTTTCAGACAAGTCAAAAGGAAATAAAATAACTAAAATTGATGATAATATATACCAACAGGATGGTGAAACATTCTTTAATGATGACAAAGGAAACAGATGGTACATACAAAGTAAGACCAAAGACCAAAGATCAAAGACCAAAAAATTACCAAAAGAAGAGAAAATAAATACAATTACAGAGGATAAAATTGATCTTGAAAATGACTTGTTGCTACCACTCGATAAATTGTAATAATACCCTGAAAAAATCACTACTTTCGGGGGAGAGGTGAAAAAATCGGGGGAGTGCTCGAAAAAGATAAAAGATTAAAGATAAAAGATAAAAGATTAAAGATGAGGTTGGGTCGGGAAAAGAGAGAAATTGCACGAAAAAAAATAATCCTAAAAATTACCAATTTTGAGTAGGTGAGTACTAATTGTGGATAAAAATACTAAGACGCACAATGGAACTTGTGCGACTTAGTTATATCAAATTTAACAATACGATCAGTCGCTATGTGCTTATGTGCGTTGGTAGCTTAAATATATATACAATTATAAATATACATATTTCAACACGAATTATCTTAGATTATATTTGTCTCTATTTTTTACATTCACAGTATGACTATATTTGATAATTACCTACTATTTGAGTACTCCTAACAGGTAAAAAACCGCAAATTTGCGATATAAGCAATGATTTTATTATTGATGATAAATTACTCGTAAAATATAAAAAAAATTACACAATAATTTGCATATGCAATATGTAAAAATAAAAAAAATTAATTTAGAGGTCGCTTATTGTGCCAAATTACAATTAAACTTGCAGCGATAAAAATTGATGAATAAGTACCAATAATAATACCAAATAGTAAAGTAAATATAAAATGTTGTAATGTATTACCACCCAATACAAAAAGTGCAGACAGGGCGAATATAAGTGTTAATGATGTACTTAGGGATCTAGCAAGAGTTTGGGTTAATGCATGAGAAGTATTAATATAAAAAGAATTTCTAGGATTTAAAATGACATTTTCCCGAATACGATCAAAGACAACAATTGTATCATGAACCGAAAATCCCATAACAGTCAATATTGCGGTAATAAATAAACTATCAACTTCATAATTCAAAAAAATGCCGGAAAAGGCGAATGCGCCGGTGGTTATGAAAATGTCGTGTAAAAGTGCCACCACTGCAATAATACCAAAACGCCAAGCAGAAACAGAATTTGGTAAATTGCGAAATGCATATGCAATATATAAAATTATTGCAAATGAAGCAAAAATTACTGACAGAATTGCTTTATTCTTCAAACTTTCAGAAATAGTTGGTCCAACACTTTCAAAACTAAGTTGCTCACTCTCCCCTATCTTGGACAGGTCGTTAATAATTTCGTCTTTAGTCTTTTCATCAATTGTTTTAGTTTTGATAATAAAAACATTGTCCTCAGTAGTTTTACTGATAGTAATTGGCAAATCTCTTTTTTGAAAGACTTCTTTGATATTTTCATTGTTCTCTATTTTACTTCTCAATTCCAGAACACTTCCACCCGTAAAATCAATCCCAATTTTTAATTTATAAAAACTAAGAACAAAGATTGATGCGATTGTAATAAGCAGACTAAAATAAATAAAGAGATAACGGAATTTTAAAATATCAAATTTCATATCGTTTTTTTAATTTTAATTATTTTAATTTTAGGTAATTTTAATTTGAAATTAGAAAAAAGCAATAACAGTGTTTGCGAAATAGTTATAGCTGAAAACATTGAAACTAATATTCCAATCAGTAGCGTGATCGCAAACCCTCTAACAATTCCGGAACCAAACCAGATTAAAATAATTGAAGTAATTATTGTAGAAAAATTTGAATCACGAATAGATGACCAGGCTCGACGAAAACCTTCTTGAATGGCTGTAATTTTACCTTTTCCCATCTGACTTTCTTCTTTAGTTCTTTCAAAAATTAAAATATTAGCATCAACTGCTGCTCCAATCGACAGAATTAGTCCAGCAATTCCAGCTAATGTAATAGTAACAGGTATTAATTTGAAGACCGCCAATACAATAATTATATAGATAAGTAATGCCAAGGATGCGATCACGCCTGATCCTTTGTATTGGAAAATCATAAATAATGTTACTAAAATAATTGCTACAAAACTGGCAAAAATACTTTTTGAAATTGATTCATTACCTAATTGCGCCCCAACAGTTCGTTGCGAAATTAATTCAAGTGGAACTGGCAAAGCGCCCGAGTTAAGTGAAATTGAAAGCGAACGAGCTGAGGTTGCATCAAAATTGCCAGAAATTACAGCATTACCACCGACAATCGCTTCGTTTACATTAGGAGCAGAAACGATTTCATTATCTAAAATAATTGCGACTGGTTTACCGACATTTCGAGTGGTTATTTCTTCAAACAATTTAGCACCATCACTATTAAATGAGATCGAAACAACCGGCTCAGATTTAATACCTCCAGCTGAATTTCCTGATCCTCCCCCACCTTGATATGTAATAGTAGCATTGGATAAATATTTTCCCGTCAACTCAGTTTTTTTCCATTCCTTAGTTACACCATCTCCATTTTCCCCACCCGATTGTTCTTGAAATTCTAGATTAGCAGTTTTGCCGACTAAATCTATTGCTTGATTGATATCTTGAATTCCGGGCAATTCAAGTGTAATAATTTTTTGGTTATTTAATGTTCCAGCTTGGATTACTGGTTCTGATACACCGAGCGAATCAACCCTCTTTCTAATTACCGAGAGTACACTTTCAGTGGCTTGTTGCTTTTGGTTCTCTTCGGTTTTTGAAAGATCTAGTTTATAGGTTAATTGACTTCCACCAGCAATATCCAAACCTTTAACCAGATCAATTTTTTTAGTTTCATTTAGTATCTTAATGTTTTTGTTGTTTGGCTTAACAACAAAAACAGCTAAAAAAGTTATCAGAATAATTAAAAAAACTCGCCACAAAATAATTCTTTTCATATTAATAAGATAACAAATAATAATTATTTCTCAATAGCTGGACCAATTTTATCAATAATTATTTTTAGATCGGCTGGAAGGTCGGATTGAAAATTAAACAATTTATTTTTATATTTAAAGCCAATTTTATAGCTATGTAAAAATTGTCTTTCCAATTTTAAACCGTCACTCATTCTTTTCGAATCTTTAAAAAAGTATATCTTATCCCCAATTATAGGATGGTGTAAATAATTAGCAGTTAATCTAATTTGGTGTGTTCTGCCACTAAAAATTGAAAATTTAACCAATGAGAAATAATTATTTTTATATTGATAATAATGTTTTACCCGCCAACTTGTTTTAGAACTTCTTAGATCTCCCCTATTTAATTGCGTTGAGTATTGAGTAATTTTCATTGGTTTTTTTCTTTTCGGATCACGGGAAATATTCAGTTCAACTTGACCGCTATTTTCTAATTTTCCCCAGACCAAACCCAGATACGACTTGTTAACTTTTCTATCTTTAAAAAGTTTTTGAATTGTAATAAGTGCAGAATTATTTTTAGCAATTACCATTAATCCAGATGTATCTTTATCTAGCCGATGGATTAAACCATTTCTTTCGATATTATTTTTATTATTAATTTCATCGGCAATTTCAAAAGATTCAACATTCGGGTGTTTATCAACCATATAAAAATCATTATTTTCGTACTTAATTGAATATTTCATAATTAGATATTGATTAATTTAATAACCAAATTGAGTAATTTAATACTGACGCAAAAGAGACCCAAAGCAAATATGGAATCATTAACCAACCAGAATTAAGAGAAAATTTATTAGCGTTAGTAATACACAGAAATATCAAAAACCACAAAATTGCAATAGTAAACAATGCACTTCCAATTAAATTGAAGCCAAAAAACACTATTGACCATAAAGCGTTAAAAAATAATTGAAGATAAAAAAGGTTTAAAACTTTTTGACGATGTTTAGTTGGATTTGAATTTAATATTAGAAATAAAACTACGATTAGTATTAAATATAAGACTGTCCAAACTGGTCCAAATATCCAATTAGGCGGATTAAAAATTGGTTTTGTTAAAGCTTGGTACCAACCATCAATTGCTCTAAATGTTGCTAGCGATCCGATTAAAGCGGTTAAAAACACCGACCCAACCGAAATTAACCAATATTTTGTTGATTTCTTTAATTTCATAATTTAATTATAGCATAATTTTAACAAAAAGCCCCCAAGTATGGAGGCTAAATTTGTCTTTGTGTATCTAAATTAGGTATATTATTCCTGATTCGTTTTATGCCATTTTTTATTAATGCATCAACATTTTGGCGATTACAGCCTAGAATTTCAGCAGTTTTCTCAAGGGTTTTAAATTGACCGTCTTCTAATCCATAACGAATTATAATCGCTTCTCTTTGTTTCTTTGTTGTATTATTTAATAATTTATCAACCTTATCATAATATTGATTTGTTGTCAGATTTTCAACATCATAATCTACGCAAGGAAGGACATCTTGATAATTTGGGGGTAGACCATCATGTGTTGATGTATAAAAATGTTGAAATGATATTATTTCCTCAAGGCTCAAGATTGGTGTAATACTATATAGTTTCTTTGCATATTGATATGCTTCAATACTAATCATTAAACGATCAGCAATCTCTTCATCGCTTAAATGATGGTTTTCACTAACCATCGAAAAATCTTGTATATGACATGCTATCAGTATATACCTAAGAAACTTTTCTGGAATTACAAAATTTTTACAATTATTATTTATATATCTTTTTAACCCCCTGTCAATGGCTGTGCACACAAAAGTTGTAATCATGCCTTTATTTTTTTTATATCGTTTCAAAGCTTTAATGGTCAGTAAATAACCCTCTTCTATTAAATCCAACAGATCATCGGGGTTATCTGTTAATTTTTTTGCCCTAAAAGTAATAAATTTTCGTAATGAATTGGCTATGATATGAAGAAATTTTATATCCCCAGTTTCAAGATACTTTTCATGATAATTTAGTTGTTGTTCATAACTTAAAGTAGCTTCGGAAGAACTATAAAAATATAATACTGATGGCATGCTTCCTCCTTTCTATTCAAGTGCGAATTATGAAAAGTATAGCAAAATAATTAGAATATATCAATGTTCCTCGTATTATATTAACGATTAATTATTTTTATTTTTTTTATTCCCTACCCCCAATATCCAGCATTTCAATACCTTTGATTTGTGGCAAACTGTTTCCAGCGATACCAGTCAAGCTACCATAAATTCCAAAAAGTGATTTATACATTTTTTCCAGTTCTTTTTCCCGTTGTTTCCACTGTTTTTCAAACGCCATTTTTTCTTTGTTGATTTGGTTCTGAAGTGAAAGATATGTCTCAATTATCGCTTCAAGTTGGTGAGAAAATTCACTGGAGGTCATATATTCAAACAAAATTTGTGCATCAGTTTGAGTTTTTGATGAAATGGCTTTTTGTTTGGCGACAGCTAAAAGTTGTTGTCGTAAAATATTAGCCAGAGAAATTGTATGTTTGGGTGTGGAAATCCAAACATTATTGATAGAAATAATATCTTTTTGACAATCTTTAGGCATAACAGTTGTAATCAAGACTGCTAATTCGGCTTTTTCGGTTCGTTGATCGGACTTAAGTTTGTCAATAAAATTTTGATCAAATCTTTTTGTTCTTTTCAATTCCCAAATTATTTTTCCGGCACTATTGCCAAGCGGGGTTTTAACCACCTGAATTATATCGGCTCCCTTTATACCTTTTTTTACTTCAATGACTTCGTCATTCTGAAAAGCGTTTCTGAGTTCATTTTCTAAATCAAGTTCTAATATTTCACCTTGGGTTTGTTGTGATCCTTGTTCTGATTTTCGTCTTGCATTGTCAAGCAGTTTTTTCAAATCGTTGATCGTTTTATCCTTCTCCATCTCTCTATGCCGGTAGTCCTCTGAGGCTATTTTTATAGCATCTAATTTAGCTTTATCTTTTTCGATTCCAATCAATTTTTCCATTTCAAGAGCTCGTTTTTCATCATTTTCTTTAAGTGAGCGGATTAATTTATTTAATTCCAATAGTTGATTGCTTAAATCACGATTTCTTTCTTTCAATTCTCCAGTTTCATTTTCTTTGTCTTTTAATTTTAAATTATAATTTTCCTCAAATTTTGTTTTAATTTTACTTTCTAATTCAGACTTGGTTTTTTCATCAATTTCGTGACTCAAAGCTGACGAAATTTCAATCGTTTTTTTACAATACGGACATTTAATTGTATTGTTCATAGTAATTTGATTATAACATAGCTTAATACTATTGATATATGAAAAAATTTATAGTATTCTATATGAGGAATTGGATTTGAAAAAGGGGGTCAAGGCAATGCAAAAATTATTTGTAAAAGCGAAAAAATATTATGATTATTTATTAATAGGTTTAGCAATACTCGCAATACTTTATTCATTCATAATTGTAATTGATACCTTATTTTTCAAATAATAGTTCTTTAATTTAATTTTCCCCTTTCTAGGGGAATTTTTTTAGAATAGATCACAAAAATCACAAGGGTAATCACTTTTTCTATGTTCAAATTTCAGAGCTTGGATATCACCCCAAACTGATTTAATCAACTCTTTAAATTCCATCATTTCTTTATACGAAAACTGAAAATTCTGTTTAGCAAAACGAAAATCGTTATCTAAAAATTCCAGTTCGGTTTCAACTATTTTCCATTTTAATTTAAAGCGATAATCCAAATCTCCTAAAAGTTGATAAAACATTAATTGATATAAATAACTTTTGTCAGCTTTTTTGGTTAAACTTAAAATTTCATTTCTTGATCGAACTCGTCCGGTTTTATAGTCGATAACTTTAACTGTTTTTAATTTTGGATCAATCCATTCAATTTTATCAATTTTACCAGTCAATGGAATTCCGGCGAAATGGATGTTGTGATTATAAAAACTATATTCGGTATGAATTGGCGGAGCGATGCTGTCTCTATTTTTTAAATAATAATTTTCAATTAATTTATGTCCATCTTTTTGATAATGTTTGATATCGGACTTCGATAAAATTTCATCTCCAAGTGCATTATCGAAATAGCTGATAAATTCGTCTTGACTTGGCATTTCTCCACGATTTTTCATTTCAAGAAAAAAATCTTCAAACGCTTTGTGCATGGCTGTTCCATAACTTTGAGATGGCGATTTTATGGCGGGAACACGCAAGATATTTTTAATTAAAAAGTCTTTTGGACAACGGAGATAATTAGTTAGACTAGTTGGTGAAAGTGGACTATATTTGACTTTATTTTGTAACCAGATTTTATCTTGTTTTTGAAAATTTAATTTCACTTTTTCTAGTTTTAAATTAAAAATACTTTTAACGATTTCATTGTTAATATTTAATTCTTGACTATGTACCAATTTTGCATCTAGCTCATTAACAAAACGACTAGTAACAGTATTTTTTCCATTATGATTATTGGCGATTGAAATATTTATTTCAGATTTGGCTCTAGAAAGTGCTACAAAAAACAATCGCCTCTCCTCATCAATCAATTCTTCAGATTTTGTCAAGTTATTTTCAAACGGAATAATAAATAATTCACTATTCTTTTTTTGCCAATAGCTATTTTCCATTTGTGGTAAGTAAACTATTTCAAATTCGGTTCCCTTTGCACCATGAATGGTAGAGATGGTAACACCGTATTTTGAGTTAAACAATTTATTTTCTTTTAGAAATTTAATATTTATTGAACGAGCAGTTTCAAAATCATTTAAAATTTCTGGAAGTTTGTTTTTGTTATTTTTAACATAATCAAATATTGTATTAAAAATATTAATTAAATTTAAATAATTTTTATTGTTTAAAATTTTTTCTTTAAAACCAAAATCAATAAATATTTTTTCGAATATTTGCGCACTGGTTAAATCATTTTTATCAATGATTATTTGTTTGATCTTTTCAATAAAATCACGGGACTTTTTATTTAAATGATTAAAACGAGATGTTTTTACGATGTTTAAAGATTTAATTTTATAGCAATTTTCAAGATTAAGTTTATCAGCAAAAGTGTAAACTAGTTGCCCCCAAAGAATTTTATTTTCTGGCTGATCAATAAATTTTAAAAAATTTAGATAGTTAATAACAATTTGTTCGTCAAATATATTTTCAGAACGATTGATATTAAAAGGAATATTCGTTCTTTTAAAGTAGTTTACCAGCTCATCAATTTGACTATTTTGACGAACAAAAATGGCGATATTCTCAGGTTTTATTTTTTGATTAAGTTTCTTTTCCATATCCGAAATAATTGAAAATATTTCTTGATCTGCATTATCATATAAACTTAAATTAATTTCACCAATTTTATTATTATCAGATTTCAATACTGTTTTAGCATTACCATCAATAAAATTAGAATATAGATTAATAATATTTTGTGTCGAGCGATAGTTTTTATCAAGAATGATTTTTTTACTTTTTGAGTATTTTTTAGAAAAATATTGAATATTAAAATTTGAAGCGCCTTGAAAGCGATAAATAGATTGGTTCTCGTCGCCAACGGCAAAAAGATTAGGGTTATCTTTAAAATAAGTGGTTAGATTTTCTAATAATTTTAATTGCGAAGAATTAGTGTCTTGAAATTCATCGACTAAAATATATTGAAACTTTTCTTGCAAGATTAATGATAATTCCTGATTGTTTTCAATTGCTTGATTAATCCAGTTAATCATATCTTCATAATCATAAAAACCATTTTTAGCTAAATAGTTTTGATAATCAACAAATAAATTTTTTAATTCTTTAGTTCGTTCGATTTTGTTTTTTAATATTTTTAGTTCATTTTTATTTTTCTTATTCGCCTGATTGAAAATTTTATATAAACTCGTTTCTAATAAATTGGGTTCAATCCCTTCTCTTTTAAGATCTGAGAATGCTTTGGTAATTTGAGTAACAAAATAGAGATTATTTTTTAGTGGTTTAAGGCGATAGTAATTGCTTTTAATTAGCAGTTTTTTTATTATTTTAAATCGCTCTAATTCATTCAGACTAGTTAGCTCACGGAATTGTTTTTTATTTTGTTGTTCAAAATAAGTATTAAAAAAATATGGATATTCATTAATAATTTTGTTGGCAAAACTATGGAAAGTGTTAATTTCAATGTCGTAAGCTTGATTGCCAAAAATACTCAACAATCGTTCACGCATTTCTTGCGTGGCAATATCTGTAAAAGTTAAACATAAAATGTTATAGGGATTAACTTGAGTTAATTTTAATATATTAGCAATTCTTAGAGCGAGAACTTGAGTTTTTCCCGTGCCCGGTCCTGCCAAAACTAATACAGGTCCATCAATTATATCAACCGCTTTTTTTTGTTCGGAATTTAGTTTTAAATAATAATCTGTAAAAGAGTTTTTTGTCATACTTATTGTTCGGTAAAAATATTAAATACTCTAAATTATTTCAGTTTTTCAATTAATGTTTCTTTAGTCAAAATTCCTGAAAGTTGGTCAACAACCTCACTGTCTTTTTTTATCACAAAAGTCGGGATAGACATTACATTATATTTTTGTGCTTCATCTTGATGCTCATCAACATTAATTTTGGTAAATTTAACATCTTTTAATTCTTCTTCAAGATTTTCGATAATTGGTTTCATTGATTGGCATGGTCCACACCAATCAGCGTAAAAATCAATTAATTCTATTTGTGCCATAATATATCCCTTTCCAATAATGATTTAATTTTGAATGATTTAATAATTTATAAGTTCCAAATATTACTGTTGTGTAAAATATATCGCCTAATAGCATATTGCGATAAAATGGCAGAGCGAGAGCGAAACAACGAACAAGACCGGAAAAATTTAATATGTACATTCCGGAGAAAAAGAAAACGGCAAGATTAGTCAGAATAAAAAATATTGTTGATGAAGTTAAGATTGCCAGTATTAAATTTTTAAAATTAAAATGGTTTTTTAAATATTGTCCAAATAAAGTTGAAAAGATCAAGGAAATGTAAACAGTTAGCATAATTTTAGGATCATAAAATCCGAGCAGAGCATCAGTGAATAACATAATAAATATTATTGAAATAACTGCGCTTTTTTTATCTAAATATTTCCCTCCAAAAATCCCAACGGCATTGATAGCAGTAAAATTTGCCGGATGGGTTATAACTCTAGAAAAACCAGCTAATAAAATTAAAATATAAACCATATTTTAAGATAAAAAATATAAAACAAAAGAGTAAAGACAGTAATTCAGACGAAACTAGAAAAAGTTGCTACCATACTCAATATTAACAGAACTATGATGGTAATAATAATTATTCTTTGCCAAGATTTCATTATTGATAATATTAATTAAAATTCAAACTTTTCGTACTTCCACTCAACCTTATCGCTATTTTTCGTTATGTTTTTAGAAGCAGTTGAATCGGATTTAACACCATTAACATAGTAGACCCAAAAATAATCTTCTTGAGCGCCTTTACCATTAATCGAAAGTACATATTCACCTAAGTCTTCACCAAAATCTTGGGTTTCAATTTCGGCTTTTTCTCTGAGTAAAGTCAAGACATCGATTCCATCTCGACCATCATAACTAATTGATTCAATTTGACTATTTGTATTTGTAGCGTCTTTATTATAGCGACTATCTTGATCTTTTAAAGCTGGTTGCATCAAATAATAACCACCAATAACAATCAAAATTACAACTGCTAATGACAAAAAAAGTTTATTATTTTTCATAAATCTCCTTATTAAATTATTTTTTAACTGTCTTTTGATAATAACTGACAAGATAATAAAGCGCAACCCCCGTCGCAACTGACACATTAAGAGAATTTTTTTTACCCAACATCGGGAGCATGATTATATTATCAGACAATTTTAAGATTTTTTTATCCACACCCTTAATTTCGTGTCCGACTACTAGTGCTAATGGAAATTGATATTTTATTGTATTATATTGTTCGGCTCTGCCCGTTAATTCAAGTGAAATAATTTGATATGTTTTCGATATTTTAGATAAATATTCTAAAATATCTTTATGATATTCCCACATAACGCTTTTTTCTGCTCCAATAGCAGTTTTTTCAATTTTTCCTAAAGAATTTTTTATTTTAGCCAGTGATGGATTTTTCATTTCATCTGTTCCAGTCATTCCGCACAGAACTACTTTTTCAATATTACAGGCGTCAGCAGTTCTCAAAATCGCCCCAACATTATAGAGCGAGCGAATATTATCGAGTACTAAAATAATTGGAAGTTTATTCATAACCTGATTATTTTACAGAATATTTTTGATTACGTAAAGTGTTAAGCACTAGCTCGGTCTGCCAAATGAGATGCGGTTGAGGGAAAATCATCCGACATTGATATTAGTATTGATTATTGCATTTAGTAACTTATAATTAATATAGTACATGGAAATTCAGGAAAGTAGGTGGTCATTATGTTGCGATTGATCCAAGGATTTTTCTTTCAAAATTACCAAAGTCTTGAACTTGGGTTTGGGCTTGAAGGAAGCGAAATGATGATAAGGGAAGGTTTGTGTCGTTTTATGTTTTATGGAGTTATTATTCCAAGTTCTCCCCAGACTCCGAATATATTAAAAGGTGAAATGAATGATCGTTTTGGTGAATCATTATTAACAGACATTGTTATCCTCCCAGATAAGGTAAGTTTTACAAAACAGTATCATCAGGATAAGCGAACTTTAAGTTACAATTTTACGCTTCAAGAAGGTAATGACAGGATTTGGGTAGGGAGATTTAGCTCTTCTTTTGCAAATGGTGATGCAAAATGTATTATTACTGAGGTACCAATCAGTTTTTTTGAACCAACTTAGATCAAGTATTGTTTCTGTTACTTTGTCTTATTTTTCAAGCCTTACGCAAATGTGTGAGGCGTTTTTTTATTTGGGTTCTCCGAACGAGATGCGATTGGGGGCGATTGCGTCGCTTTCGAGTAAATTGCCACTGGTGATGGTTTGACTGCCGTACTTGTCGTTTATCTTATCCATTAACTTTGAGATGTTTTCTATCTTTTTTTGACAATCAAAAAGTGGTAACTGGTGAGCTGAACGATTAAGATTGTAAGCGGTTAAGTAGAGAGCAATTGGTTTAAAATTGCTTGGCAATTTATTCAAAAGATGACAAGCTGCCCAAGTGATTCTTTGACTATCGCAAACTAATGGTAAACGACAATAAGTTTTGAGCGTTCCGAACGGTAAGGTTTTAATTATCAGTGAAATCGCTCCGGCTTGTAATTTTTCTTTTCTAAGGCGATAACCGATTTTGAAAGCTAGTTTAGCTAAAACTTTTTTTAAACATTTTATTTCTCTTAATTCCGGTGGTAAGACAAAAGAGTGCCCAACCGTTTGACGACGAGACGTAAAAATATCGGTCTCATAGCCTCTTAATCGAAAATACCAAATTTTGCCCATATGTTTGAGGTTTTTCAGAAGATATAGTTGATCAGCTTGGTAAAGATCGGTTGGAGTTTTGATCCCCAAAAAGTTTAGTTTTTTCTCTATATTAAAATTAATTCCCGGCAAATCACGAAGTTTTAGTTGTTGATAAAAAGTTTTTAGATTATCTAATCCACAAGTATAAAATCCATTCGGTTTGTTGATTTCTGAAGCGGTCTTAGCAATAAACTGATTTGGTCCAATGCCAATTGAGCAAGTTAGAAAATCCCCTACTCTCTGACGCATTTGGTTTTTAATTGTACAAGCAATCTTTTGACAGCATGCAATATTTCTCTCGCTGGGTGAAAGTACTAATGACATTTCATCAACGCTCATAACCCGAACAAATGGCGTTAAATTATTTAACAATTTAACAATTTGATGATGAAAAAAAATATAGAGTTCGGGTCGAGCTTCTTGAACGATTACTTTTGGGTAAATAGCTTGTGCCTCCTTAACCAACATACCAGTTTTAATACCAAGCTTTTTAGCGTTTTTTGAGGGTGAAATAATACAACCAGTTGGACTCACATAAGGCGTAACAACTATAGGTACACCTCGGAGGTTAGCCTGGACTTGTTGCTCGACTGAAGCAAAGTAACTATCCATATCGAGAAAAAGAATTCGGTAATTTTGTGGAGGCGCAAAAGACATAATACAAAAAGCGTACAAAAACCGAACAAATAAAACAAGCTGGGGATAAACAAAAATTAAAGATCAAAAATTCAGATTAAAATTCAAAATCCAAATTTCAAATATTGAATATTGTATTTTGAGTTTTGAAGTTTAGCTATATTCATCCGCATTCCGAATGTCCGCAAGAGAGGCAGAGTTTACAACCTTCTATTCTTTGATACGTAGCTTGTCCACAAGATGGGCAGAGATCAGAGGAAGTTTTGCTTTGAGACAGTTTACCGGTCGAGATTAAACTGGCTTGATGAGCGGTTGGATTGTCTGAGCCATTTGAGATATTGTAGTGACTTTCTAAGACTTGACTAATTGCATCCGGCAAGCTCATAACTCTATTTTTTCCAAACCCAATACTATTCGATCCTCCAATACTGTGGAGTTGGTTTATGATATATCTAATCCTTTCGTCCCCAGTCACATTTGACGAAAGTCTTAAGAAAAGAGAAATCAACCTTCCCAATGCTTCTGCCATTGCCTTGATGTCACTCCCCGCTTTTCCAATTTCAACAAATACCTCAAACGGATTGCCTTTCTCATCGTCATTCATTGTGACAAAGGCAGTGCCGGTGGGAGTTTTTTTACTGACAGTTGCCCCATGGAGTGTTTCTGGACGGGGGCGGATTGGTTTTTCATCAACAGTAGTTTTTACTTCTTTATCGTCCTTTTTTAGCGACAAAATTTGTTCGTCTCGAGAGCCATCTCGATAAATTGTTCCACCCTTACAACCCAAATCGTAAAGTAATTCGTAAAGTTTTTTTGTATCTTCTAAGGTGTAATTATTCGGCGTATTGCAAGTTTTTGAAATACTTGAATCCACCCACTTTTGGATTGCCGCTTGAACCCTAACATGATCTTCTGGAGTCATGTCCATGGCGGTTGTAAAGTAATCAGGCAGTTTTTCGTCTTTATGGTTTCGTTTCCAATCTTCGTAAACTGCAACTTGTTCATCGTGGATTCCGAGTCGGCTTTTTCTTTGATAAACCCAGCTGTAAAACGGTTCGATGCCGGTTGATGTCCCAACCATAGTTCCGGTTGTACCGTTCGGAGCTTGGGTTAAAAGTGTAACATTTCGAATTCCATATTTAACCACCAAATCTCTAATTTCTTGAGGCATAGCTTTCATAAAACCACTCTCGATATGTTTTTCAGCGATAAACTGTGGAAAGGCGCCTTTCTCGATTGCCAAACCGATTGACGCTTTATAGACAATTGTCGTTAAAAACCGATAAAGTTTATCGATAAAATCAAGCGATTCTTGGCTTCCGTAGCGGATTTTCTTTTTGATTAAGAGCTCGGCTAGCCCCATCGTATTTAATCCTACTCGGCGCTCGCCTTGTTGTTGGGTTTTGTTTTCATCCATAAAATATGGAGTGGCGTCAATAATATTATCTAAGAATCGGGTTGAGTATTGAGCCGCAATTTCGAGTCTTTTCCAATCTACATCTTGAGTTTCTTTATTATAAAACTTGGCTAGATTGATAGCTCCTAAATTACACACACCAAAGCCGGGCAAACCTTGTTCTCCGCAAGGGTTAGTCCCGATGATGTTAGCAAAATAATATGAGTTACTCATCTTATTGGTTCTCTCGATGAAAAATAGACCCGGCTCAGCCGATGCCCAAGCTGAACCAATTATTTTGTCCCACATTTCTCGAGCTTTGATAGTTTTGTAAATTTTGACTTTCCCACCATTCTTCTCCCACTCATCAATATCTCCATTCCATTCTTTGTTGTATTTTTCTTCGCTGAAATCAGGAAATTTCAATTGCCAGTCACCGTCTTTTTTCAATTGATCCATGAATTTATCACTTACGGCAACGGAAATATTAGCATTGTTAATTTTCCCAGCGACTCGTTTGCTATCAATAAAATCATAAACATCTGGGTGCCAATCGTTGAGCATCAACATGAGAGCGCCTCGACGAGAACCACCTTGCTCAATCAGTCCAGTCGCAAAAGAGTACAATGCACCCCAAGAAACCGAACCAGACGATCTACCATTTACACCTTTGACATAAGCGTGTTTAGGTCGGAGGGTTGAGATATTTATTCCGACCCCCCCGCCTCGAGAAAATATTTCAGTCATAATTCCGAGAGTTTTAATTATCCCCTCTCTCGAATCTCGAGGAGATGGAATTACATAACAGTTATAGTAAGTTAATTTTTGATTAGTTCCAGCAGCAGCCAAAATCCTTCCTGCTGGTACAAATTTCCAGTCGTCCAGTAGCCAACGGAATTTCTTTTGCCAACTAACTTGCAGTTCTTTAGTTTTTTCTACTTTCGAAACCCCTTGTGAAATTCGATCCAACATTTGATCAGGAATTGTTTCGCTTGGTATGTCGATATCAGTAATCTCACTTTCCACCATCGTTCCGTCGTAAAGTTTAATTGAAACTTTACTATTAGTTAAGAATTTTTCAATATGTCCAATTTCTTTTTGTCTGGTATTGATATCAACACAGACGATTGCCTTATCTCCAACATTCAAATTGGTTTTAGATGCGTCTTTGAGAGCGTAACGGTCCAAAAATATTTTCTCTCCCAGTTCGCCTAGTTCAGTTGATCCAATAATATCTAATTTAAAATCTGGTTTACGATTTAAATTAAGATGAGGGTCGATTTGAGGTGCAGGATTTTGCTTTATGGTAGTTGGTTTATTATTAAAACCTTTATTGTTTTTCGACACTATTTCGATAGGCTTTAAGCCAAAATCGCTATTATTCATACTACCCTCCTTTTTTATTATTTTTTAGTGTATTACTATTTGTAGTACGAAAAAAAATGGCTGTCAAGTCCTACTCAGTAGACACAAAATTAGTTCTTAATTAGTTCGTAATTATCGAGATTATTTCAACTTTCGTCTAATAAATGCTGGTACTTCCATATCATCTTCTTCGGTTTCATCTTCTTCCAGCATAGGTGTATTTTGGATAAATGGTTCGCTTTCCTCAATTTTAATACTTGGTTGGTAAACTTTTGGTTTTAGTTTAATATCATCTCCATAATCAAATCCAGTTGCAATAACGGTAATTTTTATTTCACCCGACATTGATTCATCAACAATTGCACCGAATATTATAGTTGCATCTTGATCGGCTGCTTCAGTAATCATTTTAGCCGCTTCGTCAATTTCATACATTGCCATATCTGGTCCACCAGTTATGTTAAAGAGAATACCCTTGGCACCTTCAATTGATAAATCTAAAAGCGGAGATTCAATGGCAGCTTTAGCTGCTTCAGCACTACGATTATCGCCAGACGATCTGCCAATCCCCATCAAAGCCGAACCAGCATCTTTCATGATTGTTTTAACATCAGCAAAGTCGACATTAATTATTCCGTGTACAGTAATTAAATCAGTTATTCCTTGAACACCTTGTCGAAGAACATCATCAACGACCAAAAAAGCATCTCTCAAAGAGGTTTTTTTATCAATAACTTGAAGTAATCGATCGTTCGGAATTGTAATTAAGGTATCAACCTTATCCTTTAGTTCCTCAATACCCAATTCGGCAACTTTTTTTCTTTTCAGTCCTTCGAATGAAAAAGGCTTGGTGACAACGGCAACTGTCAACGAACCCAGCTCTCGTGCGATCTGAGCGACTTGCGAAGACGCTCCTGTTCCGGTTCCGCCACCCATTCCACAAGTAACAAAAACCATATCAGAACCTTTTAATGCCTCATACACTTCATCCTTATTCTCTTCAATTGCTTTTTTTCCAATGTCCAAATCAGCTCCAGCTCCTAATCCACGAGTCAATTCTTTACCAATTTGAATTTTTGTTGGAGAACTATTGTTTGCCAAAGTTTGCGCATCGGTATTGATGGCAATGAACTCAACTCCTCGAAGTTTTGATTGAATCATTCTTTCGATTGAGTTGTTTCCTGACCCGCCGACTCCGACAACCCGGATGACGGCAAATGTTTCTAATGGGGATTCATTTATCATAATAACCTCTCCTTAACTATCTCCCCTCCCTTTTATTCTTTAAAATGATTATTAAACAAAAAAATATATTTGTCAAATCTGAATAAATAATATTGCTATATTTTTATAAAATTAAGGTAAAAATTTCTGTAGCCAACCTTTAGCGGTAGACAAGATATCGGTGACATTACCCTTGGGCAAACTGAATGAAAATCCTCCATTACCAAGTTGGTCATAACCATCAAGCATTAAACCTAAAGCGGTTGAATAATCTGGGTCATCCAGATTATTGACGGAACCAGAAATTTCCAAATTAGGTTTACCAATTTGAGCCGGTAGTTGGAGTTCGTGTTTAGCTAATTCGATAATACCATCCAAATTAGCGCCACCTCCAGTGAAAACAATTCCGGCTGGAAGTAATCCATCTTTATTAATATTTCTTAATTCTTTGATAATTATTTCAAATATTTCTTTTACTCGTGCTTCAATAATTTCACTTAAAAATTTTCTATCATAAACATTATCATCATCAGGATCAAATTTATTCATATGAATTTTTTCTGTTGATTTGACTTTTTCTACATCAGCAGTTCCATATTTAATTTTGATTTGTTCAGCATTTTCTAATGAAGTTTTTAAACCCCTTGCAATATCGTTAGTGATACTGACTGAGCCAAGAGGAATAATAGCTGAGTGGACCATATCTTTTTCTTCATAAACAGCGATAGAGGTTGTTCCTCCACCCAGATCAACTAATATAACACCCGTTTCTTTCTGTTTTTTATCTAATAAAGCATGACCAGTCGCAAGGGGTGAAAAAAGCAAACCGTCAAGAGTAATTCCAGCTTGTGAAACTGAACGAGTTAAATTTCTAATTGAGTTTGAACTACCAGCGACAATTAAACTTTCAACTTCTAATCTAACACCGGTTAAACCAATTGGATCTTTAGTTTCTTCTTGACCATCAATTATAAAATATTTTGGAATAACATGGATAATTTCTTTATTAGCTGGTAAAGCAATTACTCTTGAGGTTTCAATCACACGGTCAATATCTACTTGAGTTATCTCTCCGTTTGGTTTAGAAACAGCGACCGTTCCCCTCGATACAAGAGTTGAAATATGAGCTCCCCCAATACCTACAAAAGCATTAGAAATTTGGGTTTGACATTCTTGCTCAGCTAATTGAAGCACACTAGAAATAGCGGATACAGTATCGTCCAAGTCAATAATCTCGCCCTTTCTCATACCCGAGTTGATGGTCTTAACTAATGAGGTTACAGTAAGAATTCCTTCTCTTACTTCTCCAACACAGACGGCGATTTTAGTCGTTCCGATATCAATACCTACAATTGGATTACTTTTATTCATTGATTATAAATACACAAAAATTTTAGTTTTATTAAAACTGTGGATAATTAAATTGTCATTTAAAATTATATCACAGATATAATTATCTTCCATACGATTATGATTCGTAAAATAAATTTCTACTCTAAATAATGTGTTACTATTAGTAATATAAAATAAATCAAAGAAAAATTTATAATAAAACAAATATAAAGTAAATAACATCAATAATTACTGATGCTATAAGAAAGGAGATAAATGTCAATTGACAAAGAAGGTATGGTTAGTAGTATAAAGAAGTTAGACACTCAGAATATGATCTCTTCTATTGAAGAAATGCCTTTACAGGTACAAGAAGCATGGGGGCAAGCCCAAAATATTAAACTTGATTACAGAGCAAAAAATATTAAAAATATATTAGTCGCTGGTATGGGTGGGTCAGCACTTGGGGCTAGAATTATCAAGGCACTATTTCAAAAAGAACTTAAGGTCCCAATTGATATATATAATGATTATTCGATCCCGGCTTTTGTTAACAAAGACACACTATTTATTGCTTCGAGTTACTCAGGGGACACTGAAGAAACACTTGACGCATTAGAAAAGGCTATAATTAAAACCAAGATGATTATCTCAATTGGATCAGGCGGAAAACTAATAGAAAGATCAAAAGAACTTAATATTCCCTTCTACCACATAAAACCAAGCCATAACCCATGCAATCAACCAAGAATGGCAGTTGCTTACTCTATAATTGGGCAACTAGCTTTTTTTGATAAAATTGGTCTAATTAGCCTAAGTAATGATTGGAACAATAATATTATTAAGTTATTAGAGAGTAATAATAATAATTATTCACTAAAAATTAATCCCAATCATAACTTAACTCAAGAACTTGCGGCTAAGATATACGGAAAAATACCTGTCATTGTATCGTCGGAGCATCTTGTTGGAGCAATATACACATCACGCAATCAATTCAATGAGAACAGTAAAAATTATGCTGATTACCACATCATCCCTGAGCTTAATCACCACATACTTGAAAGTTTAAGCTTCCCGAAATCCAACTCCAAAAACTTAGTTATAGTTATTATTAACTCTAAGTTTTTTGATAAAAGGAACCAAAAAAGATTAAAAATTACCAGTGAAATTGCAATAAAAAATAAGATTGAAGTTGAGTACGTTAATCTTTTTGGTGAGACAAAGGTCGAGGAAGTGTTTGAATCAATTCACTTTTTTGCATATGTGATATATTACCTTGCTATGTTAAACGGCTGTGATCCATCTTTTATTCCGTGGGTAGATCTATTTAAGAAAAAAATGAAAAAATAATAAAAACAAAAGCAGATAGAATAAATATTATGAAAAACAATCATTACATATTAATTGTAGCGGGCGGGACCGGAACACGGCTTTATCCGAGATCTCGTGAAGCTAAACCAAAACAATTTCAAAAAATATTTGGCAACAAAACACTTTTAGAACAGACTTATTTACGCTCAAAGAAAATAGTTGGAAAAAATAATATTTTTATTTCGACCAATGAAAAATATGTTAATATTACAAAAAAATTTCTTCCTGAGATTAATTCAAAACAAATTATATCTGAACCGTGCAAAAAAAATACGGCTCCAGCTATATCGTTAGCGGTTGCAAAAATTTATCAATCGGATCCAAGCGCAATTATTGCGAGTATACATTCTGATCATATTGTATTAAAGGAAGATGCTTTCAAAGATGTTATTAATCTAGCCTTTGATTCGATTGAGATTGAAAAGGATATTATTTTTACTATTGGGATCAAACCAACCCATGCTCATACTGGTTATGGATATATCGAAAAAGGAAAACTGAAGAAAGAAATTGATAATTTTAAAATTTTTTGGGCAGAAAAATTTGTTGAAAAACCCAACCATCAAACCGCAGAGAAGTATTTTAAAACCGGAAGATTTGATTGGAACGCTGGTTATTTTATTTTTGATGCCAAACATTATTTGGATGAATTAAAAAAATACGCACTAAAATTATCCAAAGGAATTAATAAAATAGTCAAAGACAAAAATAATTTAAAAACAATTTACGAGAAGTTTGAAAGCGAGCCAGTTGATACGGTTATTATGGAAAGAACCGATAAAATTGCAGTTATCCCAGTTGATCTTGGCTGGTCCGATGTTGGTAGTTGGGATAGCGTTTCTCAACTTTTTGAAAATGATACCGATGATGGCGATGGTAATTATTTTGAAGGATTGGTTTCGTTAGTTGATACAAAAAATTCAATGGTGCTTAATGAAAGTGGTAATAAATTGATTGCTACAATTGGTCTTGAAGATATTATTGTTGTCAGTAGTGAAGATGCTATTTTAATTGTTAAAAAAGGTAAAAGTGAAGAAGTTAAACAGATCGTTGAAGAACTCAAAGAAAAAAGAAAACATCATTTGGTCTAATTTTTATGCTCATCGCTTCGTTGATATGGTAATCCGGGAATATTTAGACAAATAAATCTTGTTGATTATGTACCATATCACTATTTTAGCAATATTAGCAGAATTGTTATGTTGGTGTCATATTGAATTTGAGAGCTATAACAGAGGTAACAAACAAAAAAATTGTTCGGCTACTTGTTTGATTTGTGATCCAAGTGCTGGTAAGAATGGAAAATAGTACTAAATTAACGATCGTTAAACTAGTACTATTTATTATTAGACAAAATACAGTAGAAATGATGAGTTGACGATGTGGTCAGTCAGGACGGGAGTTGACATTTGTGTTAGTTTGTGATATCATTACAAGTAAAGTAAGTTTTCATAGCGTTTATGTTCTCAAGCTTTATGCGTAGGGACAAGCTAGTTTGAAAAGGTCGCCTTACGTAATAAAAAAGGAAAAAAAATATGATTAAGTTATATGTAGGAAATCTTCCATATACCATCAACGACGAAGGCTTGAAGTCTTTATTCGCTGAAGCTGGAACTATTTCTGAAGCTGTTATTATTAATGACAGAGATTCAGGACGTTCAAAAGGTTTTGGATTCGTTACCTTCGAGAACGATGAAGAAGGTAAGAAAGCAATTGAAGCTTTCAACGAAAAAGATTTAGAAGGAAGAAAAATAGTTGTTAATGAAGCTCGACCAAGAGAAGAAAGACCACAACGTGATTTCGGTCACGGTGGTTACAATAGATAAGCTATCTATTTATTAACAAAAACAAAAAATGCGCTTCAGCGCATTTTTTGATACACATACAACCAACTTTTCCGCAACCTCCGGGGTTGCGGAAAAGTTGGTTAAGGGGTTTTAGAGGGAGGTTTGACCATCAAAATGTTCTTCGCCACTTTCGGCGATTTCTTTAGTTTTGTGGACAGTTCCATCTTTGTGGTTGGGAGGTGAATAAACAGTGTAGAGTTTCATTTCATCGGTTCCGGTATTGATGATATTATGTTCAACTCCAGACGGAACAACTACTGCAAAACCATCGCTGATCTCTGTTTCTTTACCATCCAGGACAGTTTTTCCGGTTCCTTTATCAACTCGGATAAATTGATCTAATTGATGAACTTCACTGCCAATATCCTCCCCCGCTTTTAAGCTCATCACAACCAACTGACTGTGTTTAGCCGTAAACAACACTTTTTGAAAATTATTATTCTCAAGTGTCTCTTTCTCAATATTTCCAATATATGTGTTCATAAAACCTCCAAATTAATTATTTAGATATCTGAATAATTTTTTCTAACACAACTCCAGCCTCCGTCCTTATAGCAATTCAAATCGTTATTAGTTTTATTTTCATATTTAAACAAAACTCGATATCCCTGTGAATTGGGTGAATATGGAGTTTGCGGACGATATTGATATCCGCAATCAGTGTTTAATGGGTTCGAGATAGTCGTTGAAAGATAGCCCGCAGCTACAAGTGGTTGAAGAAAAGTATTGGAAGTTTTCTTATTCCCATGAAATCCAGTACAATTATCTAATCCGGGGCCTGTTATTGTTGGATAGTAGCCATTATCATTATAATACATCTCAAGTGCAATCGATATTGCTGACATATCAGAATCAATCTTTGCATTCCTCGCTTTGGCTTGTGCGTTGTCGACACTAACTGTTACAACACCGGCAAGAATACCAATAATCGCAATTACAACTAGCAATTCGATAAGAGTAAATCCCTTCGAACCTCTAAAAATAAGCCCTTTTTTATTTATTTTCATAATCCTCCTAATAATAATATTTAATATTTATTATTAGTATTATATCATATAATTTCTTGGCAACAAAAAATTTGCCTTACTCCTTAACTTTTGATATATTAATATTATTATGAATGATAATAATTTATCGAGAATTTTGGATATTGAAAACGAATATTCTACCATTGACAAAAGTAATATTTTACAGAATTTACTTGATTTTCCAGATCAACTTAATACCGTTTTTGAAGAAGTAAAAAAACTAACTATTCCGTCTAATTACATACAAATCAACAAAGTACTTTTTATTGGCGTTGGTGGATCAGCGGTTGGGGCGGAAATGACCATCGGTTTAGTTAAGGAAAATTCTCATTTACCGATTGAATTATGTCGTGATTATCAAATTCCAAATTGGGTAGATAAAAATACATTGGTAATTGGATCGTCATATTCAGGCGGAACTGAAGAGACAGTGACTGCTTTTGAAAATTCAGCACAGAAAGGAGCAAAAATATTCGGTATTACTTCCGGAGGAAAGATCGCTTCGATTTGTCGTAAATACAAAGCTCCCTATTATGAAATAAATTACGGGAGTGAGCCAAGAATGGCACTGGGTTATTCTTTAGGAGCGCAAATTGCATTACTAAAAAAATTGAAAATATACGATATTGAAGATAGTGAAATTGAGAAATCTATTAAAACACTTGATAAATTAATTGAGAAAATCAGTAGTGGAGTTGAGACAAATAATAATTTTGCCAAGCAACTGGCTAACAATATTTATGGAAAAATACCGGTATTTGTTGGATCATCAACCCTTTCGGCTGTGGCAAAAAGAGCCAAACAGCAGATCAATGAGAATACGAAATCAGTCGCTTTATTCGAACCATTACCAGAAATGAATCACAATTTTGTAGTCGGTTTACAATTTCCTGACAATATAAATGAAAAAATATTTATCATCCTTTTGCAATCTAGCTACGATCATCCAAGAAATAAATTGCGTTATCAAATTTTACAAACTATTTTTGATCAAAAAAATATTGCTTATGAATCGGTTATAATTCAACCAACAGTCTCAAGATTTTCGGAATTGATTAGTGTAGTTTCTTATGTTGATTTTGTTTCTTATTACCTGTCTCTTTTATACCAAGTTGACCCAAGTCTAACTGAAACAATTGAATATATTAAAGAAAAATTAGCCAAAGAATAAATTATTTAAAATAAGGAGGGGGGTTGTCAAGTCGAATAAAAAACCTATTTCCACGTGTGATAATTAATTCTCGTTGCGAGAAGACTATTGAAATTGATCTAATTTCTGATAATTGGGAAAAAGTAACTGCTTCAGTGCCGAGCGGAAAATCAAAAGGTAAAAAAGAGATTGTGGAAGTAAAAGCAGACAAAGCTGTTAATCTAATTGAAAATAAAATATTTTCCAAAATTAAGGGTTTTGAACTCTGCCAACAAATTAAATTTGATCAATTGCTTAACGAATACGGCGATAATGTTGGTTCTAATACTAAATTAGTTTTATCAATTGCTTATTTAAAATTAAGTAGTCTTAGTCTTTCACTTGAGAACTACGCCTATATTCGTCACTATTTGACTAAGATTCATAAATCTTTTTATCACTTCCCTACTCCATATTTTAATATGGTTAATGGTGGAGTCCACGCTAATAATAATCTTGGTTTTCAAGAATTTTTAGTTATTCCTAAATTAAAAGCTAGTTTTAAGGAAAATTATTGGTCAGCGGTTGAAATTTATCAAAGTCTAAAATTGGTTTTAATCAAAAGTGGGTTGGGTACAACCATTGCTGATGAAGGTGGTTATTCATTTGATTTAAAAGATGATACTAAAGTTTTTGACTTATTAAAAATTGCGTGTACAGAAAAATCACTAGTTCCTGGAAAAGAGATTTTTTTCGGCATTGATGCCAGCGCTGACAATTTACATAAATCGGCTGATAATTTGACTTCTACATATGAAAAAATTATGGCTAATTATCCACTTGTTTATCTAGAAGATCCATATTCGGAAAACGATTTCAAGTATTGGCTAGCTATTATGTCAAAAAAGAATCACAATTTTCTTATCGTTGGCGATGACTTGACGGTTACTAATAGTCAATATATTAACCAGTATGCCCAACAAAAACTGATCAATGGAGTAATTATTAAACCAAATCAAATTGGGACAATTACCCAGACATTGGAAGCGATTGAAACAGCTAAAAAAAATCATTTAAAAATTATTGTTTCTCATCGAAGCGGAGAAACTAATGATGATTTTATCGCTGATTTTGCACTAGCAGTTGAGGCAGATGGAGTCAAATTTGGTGCCCCAGCAAGGGGTGAAAGAGTCGCTAAATACAATCGATTATTAAAAATAGAAGATAATTTGATCAATCAAACAAATAATAACTAAATATTATGAAAAAAACAGCTTTAATAATTTTAGATGGTTTAGGAATATCACCGGATAAAAAAGGTAATGCCTTTTTAAATGCAAAAACACCCGGATTAAATTTTATGCTTAAAAATTGTCCATCAACTTTACTCCAAGCCAGTGGAGAATCGGTTGGGTTACCTTGGGGAGAGATGGGAAATAGTGAAGTCGGTCATACGAACTTAGGTACCGGAAGAGTGGTTTTACAGGATTATCCATTAATATCAAAAAGTATTGAAAATGGTTCATTCTACGAAAAGATTGTTTTAAAAGATATGGTTAATTATGTTAAAAAAAATAAGAGTAACTTACATATACTTGGTATCGGTAGTGACGGAGGTGTTCATGGTCATATCGATCACATACTCGCCGGATTAGAACTAGCTAAACGAAATAATTTAAAAAATGTCTATATTCATATTTTTTCCGACGGAAGAGATAGCTCGCCTAAAGCGTTGAAAAAATTTTTAGACAAGATAAATAATGCTTGTCAAACGCTCGGGGTTGGTAAAATTGCTACGGTAGTTGGGCGTTATTACGCAATGGATAGAGATAAAAATTGGGATAGAACTAAAATCGCTTACGACTTAATTACTCGATTAGACGGTAATAAGTATCCTGATTATTTAACAGCAATTGATAGTCAATACCGTAAACGAAAATCGGACGAATTTTTAGAGCCGTGTGTTTTAGAAGGAGCTGAAGCGGTTAAAAACAATGATGCGATTTTTATGACTAATTTTCGTTGCGATCGGGCTATTCAGTTAGCCAAAGCTTTTACGGACGACAATTTTATTGGTTTCAAAAGAGTCAAAATTTCAAATCTATATTTCGCAGGAATGGTATTGTATCAGGAAAATTTAAAAATTAATCCAATATTTTCTCCGGTTGATCTTAATAATCCAGCCACAAATTCTTTAGCTAATCCATTGGGAAAAATAATTAGCGAACATCGTTTATCTCAAGCTCGAATTTCAGAAACTGAAAAATTTGCCCATGTGACATATTTTTTTAATGCGGGAGAAAAAAAACCATTTAGAGGCGAAAAGCAAATATTGGTGCCGTCACTTAAAATTTCTAGTTATGATAAAAAACCCGAAATGTCAATTACTGGAGTGGTTACAAAAATTTTAGCTGAGGTAGCTAGTGAAAAAGATTTTATATTAATAAATTTTGCTAATCCTGATATGGTCGGTCACAGTGGAAACCTGAATGCTGCAATTCAGGCTGTTGAGTATGTTGATGAAGCGCTAATAAAAGTTGTTAATGTTATGTTAGCCAGAGATTATTTTGTGATGATTACTGCCGATCATGGTAATTGTGAAGAAATGATTAATGCTAAAACTGGCGAGATCGATAAAGAACATTCAGTTAGTCCGGTGCCTTTTATTTTAGTTGATCAAATTAAACAGATCGAGCTAGAAGAATCAAACAGCAGTTTAATTAAATTGACTAAACGGCAACCAATCGGTTTATTGGCGGATATTGCGCCAACGATTTTAGAAATATTAGAGATAAAAAAACCGGTTGAAATGACTGGTCAGTCTTTAATCGGCATGATCTAAAATGAAAAATGTTTTATTAATTGTTTTAGATGGTTGGGGCATTGCACCGTATTGGGGTGGTAATGTTTTTGCAGTTGCAAAAACACCTGTATACACTAATTTTTTAAATAATTATCCAAATTCAAAGCTTCATGCTCATGGATCGTATGTCGGTTTGCCCGGCAATGAAATGGGAAATAGTGAAGTTGGTCATTTGAATATTGGGGCTGGACGAATTGTTAAACAGGATAGTTCTATTATAAATCAAGCGATTAGCGATGGAACTTTATTTACTAATCAAATATTTTTAGAATCAATTGAAAAAAGCCAAAAAAATAATCGCCCAATTCAAGTCATGGGTTTACTTTCGAACGGAATGGTTCACTCTTCATTTGATCATCTAATGGCATTGATTGATTTGTTCCAAAAACATAATTTTAAAAATGTTTTTTATCATATTTTCACAGATGGTCGTGACAGTCCGCCACAGAGTGGCATTATATTTTTAAAAAAATTGATTGAGAAAATAAACCAAACTGGAGTTGGAAAAATTGCGACATTATCTGGTCGTTTTTACGCTATGGATAGAGATAAAAATTATTCAAGAACAACATTATCGGCGGATGCGATTTGTCGTGGAGTCGGACAGCACATTTACAATCCAATCAAAGCATTGTCTGATTGTTACGCAAAAGGCTTAACCGATGAATTTATTCCCCCTTTGGTTTTAGTTGATAGTGACAATCTAGCAGTTTTTGATATTCGGGAAAATGACGATATTATTTTTTATAATTTTAGGCAAGATCGGGCTCGGCAAATAATTGAAAAAATTTGTACATATTATCCATCAATAAAAATAATTGGTTTTATTCCCTACGGAATCGAAGATAATAAAAATTTAAAAAATAATTTGCGATCGGCTTTTTCGCCGTCTAAGCCAATCAATCATTTAACTGAATTTTTGTCCTTTAATAATTTAAAACAATTGAAAATTGCTGAAACGGAAAAATTTAATCATATTACTTATTTTTTTAATGGTTTAAACACAAAAAATTTTCAGCTGGAGGATCGAATATTAATTAATTCAAAAAAAGTTTCTAATTATCGTCTTTTGCCAGAAATGTCAGCCAAAGAAATTACTCAAAAAACGATTCGAGCGTTAGCCAAACAAGATTATTATTTTATCTTGGTCAATTATGCCAATGCCGATATGGTTGGACATACCGGTGATCGTTTAGCGGGGAAAATTGCGGTTGAAACAATTGATGAACAACTTTCAATTTTGGTAGATACTGCGATACAGAATAATTATTCTGTCGTTATTACTGCTGATCATGGCAATATTGAGGAAATGCTAAATCCACAAACAGGCGAACTTCAAACTTCACACAGTAAAAATGAAGTTCCGTTGATTATTATTGACAATCAACTCAGAGGAAAAATTACACTCAATAATGGGATATTGGCTGATGTTGCACCAACAATTTTAAAAATAATGGATTTAAAAAAACCAGCTGAAATGACAGGCAAAGAATTATTTTAAAATATTATGATTCCAAAAGAAGTTATTAAAATTATTAAAAAACTGCAGGCTAATGGTTTCATTGGTTTAATTGCTGGTGGCGCCGTGCGTGATTTGGTACTGGGTCGTGAAATTAATGATTATGATATTGTGTCAAACGCAGAGTATCACGATTTAATTAAAATATTTTCTAAAGTAGTTCCATACGCACTTGAATATGGCGTAAGTTTGATAATTGAAAATAATAAAAGTTATGAAATTACTTTATTTAGAAAAGACTTTGAGTATAGTGATGGGCGAAGACCCAAATATATTGAAAAAAGTACCCCTAAGGAAGATGCGATGCGCCGGGATTTTACAATCAATGCGCTTTATTACGATCCGATAGGAAAAAAAATTATTGATTATATCGGTGGAAAAAAAGATCTGGAAGATAAATTGATTCGTTTTGTTGGTATTCCGACAGAAAGAATTAACGAGGATAATTTACGGTTATTAAGAGCGATTCGGATTAAAAATCAACTTAATTTTAGTTATGAAAATGAGACTTTAAAAGCAATTATTGACCATTCAGATTTAATAAAAAAAGTTTCAAATGCAAGAGTTGGACAGGAAATGGCAAAAATTTTGTTGTCGAAAAATCGTAGTCAAGCAATTAAAGAATTATCGAGTTTTGGAATATTAAAATATATTATGCCTGAGATTACTCGTTTAAAAGGGTTAAAACAACCAGATATTTTTCATCAAGAAGGAGATGTGCTAACTCATACATTTTTAGCCTTATCTCAAATAGATGATTACGAAAATTTATATGTAATTTTAGCGACACTTTTTCATGACAGTGGCAAATTAGAAGCTATTACCTATCCACGCAACGAAAATGATAGGATTCGTTTTAATGATCATGCTTATTATTCAGCTAGTATTGCTAATCAAGTTATGACTCGCTTTAATTATTCAAAAGTTATTCGACAATCAACGATTTGGTTGATAAAAAATCATATGAGTTGGTTTCAGATTTTCGAAATGTCACAAGCTAAAAAACAAAAAATGTTCAATCATCCACTTTTCTCAGATTTAATTAAATTAGCCTATTACGATGCAATGGGAACTTATCCGCAAAACATAGATCATGTAGTTGAATTACAACAACTTTATCAAAAAGAGTATCGACCTTTACCAAAAAAATTATTAACTGGCAAAGATTTAGTTGAGCTTGGAATTGACAAAAAAATGATTGGAAAGGTTTTAGAAAAAATTTATAATTTACAGATTAATGGCAAGATCCGTTCTAAGAAAGAAGCGTTGAAAAAAGTCAGTCAGTTATTGATAAACAGGTAATAAATTGGTAGAATTAATTATCCATAGGGCTCGTAGCTTAGCGGTAGAGTGCTTGCATGGCATGCAAGAGGTCGGGAGTTCGATCCTCCCCGAGTCCACCAACTCGTAACAAATATAATAAATTTATATGATACAACTTCGAAAAAATCGGGATAAATGTCCAAAGTGCAAAGGAATTTTGATAAAACAAATTGAAAATCGTCAGTCTTTTGGACAAACTCTAAATCCGACTTTTCGCTGTAGTGCCTGTGGACGGAATTATGAACTAAAAGTTAGGAATAATAAAATATGATGTACGATTAGTAGTTATTTACTAATTGATCTAAAAGAGATAAAATAGTCCTATGAGTAAGGTTTATAATCATAAAGCGATTGAAGAAAAATGGCAAAAAGTTTGGGATGAAAAAAAAGTTTACCAAACTGATACCGATCTAAGTAAAAAAAAGAAATATATTCTCGATATGTTTCCTTACCCTTCGGGCGCTGGCTTACATGTTGGTCATCCTTTAGGTTATATTGCATCCGATATTGTTAGTCGATACTATAAAATGAATGATTATCGAGTACTCCATCCAATGGGTTGGGATGCTTTTGGATTGCCAGCTGAAAATTATGCCATTAAATCAGGAATTCATCCAGACAAATCAACTAAATCAAACATTGAAACTTTTAAACGACAATTAAAAAGCTTAGGTTTAAGTTACGATTGGTCAAGGGAAATTAATACTTCAGATTCGGAATATTATAAATGGACACAATGGATATTTCTAAAGTTATTTGAAAAAGGCTTAGCCTATAAAAAGAAAGCGCCAGTCAATTGGTGTAGTTCATGCCAAACAGTTTTAGCCAATGAGCAGGTTATAGATGGAAAGTGTGAACGGTGTAAAAACGGTGTAATTCAAAAAGAGTTAGAACAATGGTTTTTCAAGATTACTGAATATGCTGAGGAATTGTTAGCTGATATTGATAAACTAGATTGGAGCGAAGCAATTAAAACGATGCAGAGAAACTGGATTGGAAAGTCGGAAGGAGCAAAAATTAAGTTCACAGTTCACAGTTCACAGTTCACAGATGATTCAATCGAAGTGTTTACGACGAGACCGGATACATTATTCGGAGCAACATATATAGTATTAGCTCCCGAAAATGAGCTAATACAAAAATTTAAAATTCAAATTACAAACTTCAAAGAAATTGAAAATTACATTAAAGAAAGTAAGAAGAAAACGGATTTGCAAAGAACAGATTTATCAAAAGAAAAAACTGGTATTGAATTAAAAGGGATTAGAGCGATTAATCCAGTCAATAAAAAAGAAATTCCAATATGGATTGCAGATTATGTATTAAACAATTATGGTACAGGTGCAATTATGGCAGTGCCAGCGCATGATGAAAGGGACTTTGAATTTGCCAACAAATTCAATCTTGAAAATATTAGAGTTATTGAGGGAGGTGAATTGCCATACATTGGAAATGGCAAAATGATTAACTCAGACAAATTTAATGGTCAACAGTCAAATAATATTATTAATGAAATTACTCAATTAGCAAGAGGAGAATTAACCACTCAATACAAACTTCGAGATTGGTTAATATCAAGGCAGCGTTATTGGGGAGCACCGATACCGATTATTTATTGCGATAAGTGCGGAATGCAACCGGTGCCGGAAGATCAATTGCCAGTTGAGCTATCAACCGATGTAGATTTCAAGCCGACCGGTGAATCACCGCTAGAAAGTTCTAAATCATTTCATAATGTGAAATGTCCAAACTGTCACTCCCCCGCTCGTCGAGAATCGGATACGATGGATACTTTTGTCGATTCGAGCTGGTACTACCTCGCATACACTATCAATAAAAATTCGAAATTCGAAATTAGAAATTCGAAACTAATTGAAGATTGGATGCCAGTTGATATTTATGTTGGAGGGGCTGAACATGCAGTGATGCATCTTTTATACGCTCGTTTTATCACCAAAGCTTTACGAGATATGAAAGTTTTGAATATTGATGAGCCATTTTCATCTTTAAAAAATCAAGGGACGATTTTGGCAGAAGATGGCAGAAAAATGAGTAAATCATTTAATAATGTAATAAATCCTGATGATATTGTTGATGTTTACGGAGCTGATACATTCAGATTATACGAAATGTTTATGGGTCCTTTTTCTGACACTAAGCCATGGTCAACAAAAAATATTGCCGGTGTTAATCGATTTATTAAAAAATTATTCAATATTGAATATAAAAATGACGATACGACTAATGAACATACCAAAACCAAAATAGAACAGTTGAAAAAAAGTGTTTCTGATGATATACTTAGTTTTTCGTTCAATACAGCAATTGCTAAAATGATGAGTTTTGTTAAAGATAAAAATCTGTATCTAAATAAAAAAATCTGGCAAGAATTTTTAATTATTTTATCTCCATTTGTGCCCTATGCTTCACAGGAATTGTGGACAAAAACTGGTAAAAAAGGATTAATTGTTAATGAGCAATGGGTTAAAGTTGACAAGTCAAAACTGGATGATCAGGTTAAAGATTTTATGATTATTATTGGAGGAAAAAAACTAGGTAGTATTAAATTGATGACTAATATGTCAGAGCATGAAATAATCGAACAAATATCAAAAGATAAAATCATTTGTGATAAATTAAATAATAAAAAAATAAAAAATATAAAAATTCATGAGAATGTTATAATACTTATGTAGCATAATCTGTGATAAAATTAATAAAGGAATAATATGGCAGAACCAAAAAAACAAAGAAGTCGTTCAAGGAGTAGAAAAGCGAAAAACAACCTTGGTTGGAAAGCACCGTCAATAGCACGATGCATAGAATGTAATACGGTCAAGCGACCACATCAGGTTTGTATGAATTGTGGGGAGTATCGAAAAAATAAAATAATTTCAACCAAATAAAATATGTCAGTCAATCGACACTTAACTCGAATTTTAATGTTTCAAACTCTATTCGAGTGGGATTTTCGTGATAATGTAGATTTTAATAAAATTAGAGATAGAAATTTTGCTATTTATAAAGATGATGTTGATATTGAATACGGAAAAAATACTTTAAAAGAAATCGTTACTAAAATTAAAGATTTGGATGAAAAAATAGTTTCAGTAGCGCCAGACTTCCCGATTGAAAAAGTGGCGAATATTGATAAAGCAATATTAAGATTGTCTATTTACGAATTGCTTTATAGTCAAGAAATTCCGCCAAAGGTTGCAATCAACGAAGCAGTTGAGTTAGCAAAAACATTTGGAGGTGACAATACTTACAAATTTGTGAATGGAGTGTTGGGCACCGTTTATAGACAAAGTGAAAAATATAATGAAGATGAAGCTAAAGAATTAAATTTAA
The DNA here is from genome assembly GCA_000991185.1 of Berkelbacteria bacterium GW2011_GWA2_35_9. Classification (GTDB taxonomy): domain Bacteria; phylum Patescibacteriota; class UBA1384; order GWA2-35-9; family GWA2-35-9; genus GWA2-35-9. Next base: position 42,839 of record LBRB01000001.1, read on the forward strand.
CACCAATTGAAGAGTTATGAACAAAATTGATAAAAAAGTATTAATCGATAAGTTTTTAGATAAAGTATCGGTGAAATTTAAAAATAAAGATTTGATTCGACAGGCTTTTGTTCACCGTTCGTATTTAAACGAGAATCCAAATTTTGACTTAGACCATAACGAAAGATTAGAATTTTTGGGTGACGCAGTCTTAGAACTAGTGGTTACAGAGCATCTTTATAGTAATTACCCTAATCCTGAAGGAGAATTAACTAACTGGCGATCAGCTTTAGTTAAAGGAGAAACACTTTCAAAAATTGCCAAAGAATTAAAAATGGAAGAATTGCTTTATCTGTCAAAAGGTGAATCGAACGGAACGCAACGAGCTAGAGATTTAATTTTAGCTAATGCTTTTGAAGCTTTAATAGGTGCAATTTATTTAGATCAAACTATTTTAGTTGCCGAACAATTTATTATTAAATATGTCATTATTCGATTACCTGAAATTTTGAAAGATAAAACATACCTTGATTCAAAAAGTCGACTTCAAGAATATGCTCAAGCTCAATATGGATACACGCCAGAATATAAAGTTATCAGTGAAACTGGACCGGATCATGATAAAGTTTTTATCGTAGAAGTATTCGTTGGTTCAAATGTGATGGGCAAAGGTGAAGGATTATCCAAACAAGAAGCGCAACAAAACGCCGCATCAAATGCGGTCAAAAAATTAATAACTAAATAATTTAGATCTATTTATAACAAAGTGGTTTAATCTTGTAATAATACTTGATTACATTTTTTATTTGATTTGAAAGTTCAACCGTTTCAATATTAAACCTTGGGTCTTTAGATAGATTTCGACTAAGATTATAGACTAATATTTTAGCTCTTAATCTTGTGATTAACAAAAAACGATTGCTTTTAAGTATTTCATGCGATTTGAATAAAAAACTTTTATAGAATTCGTCAATAGGTTTGATGTTATAATATTTAATAAAATCAGGACTGAACTCAGAAAGTTTTAGTGTTTCGATGTTGATATTAAATTGTTTGGCGAGTTGATTAATTTTAGAGAGATTTTCAGCGTTACCAATTAGAATTTGATATGCAAATGAAACAAAACCAATATCTTTTAAAGCGTTAAAGAATAGAGTTTTAAATGATCTTTTTTTATAACCTCGAATTATAATTAAATATGTTGTTCGTTTAATATTTTTATCGATTAAGGATATCGGCAGTAACTTTTCATCCAACCATACTTCTCCTTGGGCTGTAATTTTATAAATATTATTTTCGTATTTTACAAAGTTACTATTGATAAGCTTGGTCAAATTTGTTTTAACTATTCTTTTTGAGAACGAAAAATATCTAATAATTTCATCGAATGAAACATTTTTCAAATCGTCGATTAAAATTAATAATTTCGTTGTAGTTGAAATATCTTCAATATTTTGCATATGCAACTAATATAACATACAAAATATATTATGCAATAATAAAATTCAATAAAAGTACTTCAAATTATTGTAACCCCACTCCAACAAAGCTTTACACTCTTCAGCTGATGCAGTATTCGTGTTAGAAAAAGTATTTATAATAACTGCAATTAATATATGCCCATCTCTTTCTGCTGCCGAAACTAAATTGTGACCAGCAGTTGGAGTAAAACCAGTTTTACCGCCAATAATACCTGAAAAAAACATCTCTTCTTTAACTAAACGATTTGAATTTACAAGATGATGGTTTAATCCACTAACAGATGTAATATCTTTTTCGGATGTTTTAATAATTGATTTAATTTTATCAAATCTTAAGGCGTATGAAAGTAATGTAGCGATATCATGGGCGCTCGATTTACCTTCATCGTTAAGACCGGCTGGATCTAAAAAATTAGTGTTATTCATGCGTAAATCTTTCGCTTTTGAATTCATTAATTCTACAAACTTTTCTTCCGACCCAGAAATATGTTCTGCTAAGACAATAGCGCTGTCATTGGCGGAATTAATCAAAAGTGCATTAAGCAGATCATCAATACTAATTTTTTCATCTATGGCTAAACTAATAGTTGAACCGTTAGTGTAAACAGCATTTTTCGATACGGTCGCAATATCGTCAAGTTTTCCATTTTCCATTGTTAGAACAGCAGTCATTAATTTAGTTATTGAAGCAACTGGAACTGAAATATATTCATCTTTAGCTACAATTATTTCGGCGCTTTTTTGATCTACTAAAATATAATTTTTTGCGTTAATAATTGGCTTAGGAGTACCAGGAATAATGATTGGCGGTAAAACTAATTTATTTTTTAATTCGTCAATTTTAGATACATTCTCACTCTCACTCTTTACGCCTAAAACATTACCATTATTGTTAGTATTATTTTTATTAGATATATAATTAGCTGATTTTTGAAATAAAAATAGTAACAAAAAAACGCCAACTGAAATGGCTGTTATTTTGTAAAAAAGTGTTTTTGGATCACTTTTTTCTTTTTCGATCTTGGGTGGTAATATGTAACTCATCTAACTGTTTTTTATCAACTCGACATGGCGAATCCATCAACGGGTCTCTCCCATCACCTGTTTTAGGGAATGGTATAACTTCTCTGATATTATTTTCATTATTTAAAACCATTAACAATCGATCATATCCAATTGCAATCCCCCCGTGTGGCGGTACTCCAAATTTAAAAGCTTTTAATAAATGTCCAAATTTTTCTTCTATATCAGCTTGACTATGATCTAAAAATTCAAAAACTCGTTTTAAAACAGCAACATCATGAGTTCTGATACTACCTCCAGCAACTTCATTACCGTTGATAACTAAGTCATACTGTTGAGCGATAACTTTTTCAGGATCTTGTTTTTCAAAATCTTCCACAAACTCTTTTTTAATGGCAGTAAAGGGATGATGAGATGGACCAAAACTGCCATCTTCTTTCTTTTCAAACATTGGGAAATCAACTACCCAACAAATTGCTAACTCGTTTTTATCATTTTTATTTTTTCGCAAATCAGGACGATCGGTCTGATATTTTTCCATAGCTTCTTTATGAGTTAAACGAGGAATAGGGGTTAAAGTCAAATATTTTTCTGGATAAATAGTTTTGATTAGTTCTAAAACTAGATTTTCTGTTAATTTAATTATGTTCTTTTCATCAACAAAACTAGCTTCAATATCAACTTGAGTAAATTCCGGTTGCCGATCCCCTCTTTGATCTTCATCCCGGAAATTTCTAACAATTTGAAAATATTTTTCTATTCCGGCAATTTGCAAAAGTTGTTTATATTGTTGTGGTGATTGAGGTAAAGCGTAAAACATACCAGCTTGATTTCTGCTGGGCACCAAGAAATCTCTCGCACCTTCAGGAGTCGATTTAGTTAAGAGTGGTGTTTCAATCTCCAAATAACCTTTTTTAGATAAATAATTTCTGATAAATTGATTCGATTTATGTCGGTTAATAAGGTTTTGCTTCATTCTTTTAGTGCGTAGATCGAGGTAGCGGTATTTTAAACGAGTTTCTTCTAAAACTCCTGAAGTATCGTCTAATTCAAATGGTAGCTTATCGCAAGGACTGATAACTTCAAGTTTTTCAGATTGAATCTCAACATCGCCCGAAATAATATTTTTATTAACTAAATTTTCTGGTCTTTTAACCACCTCACCGGTAACTGAAACGACACTTTCAATTGAAACTTTTTCCGCTTTTTCATAATCATTATTGCCAGGTAAAATTACCACCTGAACAATTCCATAACGATCACGAATATCCAAGAAAGTAATCTTGCCGTGGTTTCGTTTTGAATTTACCCAACCAAAAACAGTTACTTTCTCACCAACTAGACCATTTAAATTTTTTGTTAAAACTCTATTCATTTACCTTGTTATTTTATAGGAAATTTAGTTTTTTGTAAACATCTCGAGTCACCTCAACATCCTTTTGACAATATTTGTATACCAGTTCATGTTTGTTTTTCAAATAATAATCATAAACTTCACTCCCTTTCATTATTTCCTTAGAAGAAGTGATACCAAAAATCTTGGCTAATCGATCTAAACTCGTTAAGTTACTTGACCATTTATTCCATTCTCGCATTGTGTCGTAGATTGGATCATTTCTATACCGAGCAAAAAACAGATTTTGGGTTGGTTTAACATTATGAATAATTGATCTTTTGTAAATAAACGGCAGATCGAATTCCATTATGTTGTGACCAATAAAAATATTCGCTGGCTGAGCGATTTGCCAAAATTTAGTTAAAATATCTTTTTCGTCACCACTCAAAACTTCAACGTTATCATCATTAATTGCATATGCAATACAATAAATTTTGCCAAAATCGCCATTAAACGAGGTGTTTCGATGGTACTCTTCGAAAGTTTGTTTTTTAATATTTTTATCTCTGGTCAAATCTTCATAAGTAGTTTTAACTAAATCCAATACTTTTCCATCTGCGGGTAATGTTTCGATGTCTAAATATATTTTCATCTTATTATTGCCTCAAAATTATTTTTTAGCATAATTAAAGTTTTTTGATACGCATCATTGATTTTATTGATATCTTGAATATCAAATATTAAATGAAAAGCGTAACTGATTTTATTTTCTCCGAAATTTTTATTTTCAAATTTGTCAAAAAGATCAATGTCAAATATCGCTTGAATATTTGAATGAAGAGTGTATTTAATCTTTTCAAAATAAATATTCTTATTCACAACGATTGAAATGTCGAGAATGGTTGGATGAAATTTTGAAAAAGATTTAAATTTAATCGGTTTTAATTCCAATTCAGATAGTGTAATTTTATTTTTTAATTTAAATAAATCAAAAGCTTTATCAAGGGGTGTTTCGTAAACGAAAAGTGATTTGCGAATTTTAAAAATTGAGTAGTTTTTATCATGAGGAGAAATTTTTATTTCGCCATCAATATTTAATTTTTGATGAGATAAAATTGCCAGATTTTCAATTTCATTGTCTTGATAAAAAACATTTCCAATTTCAAATAATTTTATATTTGAATACCAAGGATTTTTTGAGGCAGTCTTAATTAAAAGTGGTACCAAAGAATTTCTTAACGATTGATGTTCGTTGGACAACGGGTTTTTAATAGTGACAAGTTGATTGTCGTTCTGATTAAAAATTTTAGTTTCATTTTCTGAGAGAAAAGAATACGTCGAGACTTCATTAAAACCTAAATCAGTTAAGCTTTTTTTTAATTGATATTTTTTCCAATATTGATCGTTATCAACTATTTCAGTTGGTTTGTCGATGACTTTAACTTTTAAATTATTATAACCATAGACTCGGGCAATTTCTTCAGCTAGATCTTGCCAAATAGTGATGTCTTTTCGATAGCTTGGTGGGACAACTTCATCATCGGTAATTTGACAACCCACTGATTGAAGGGCATTATTACAGAATTGTTTATCAAAATTTGTTCCAATTAATTGAGAAACTTTTTTGTAATCAAGTTTTATTTTTGATTTCGCAGACAAATTAATATCTTGATAAAATAATTCTTCTACTCTCCCCCATTTATTTTCTTCAATAATTTGTTTAAATTTTGCAAGGGTAATTTTAGTCAAATTTTCATCAACACCTCGTTCATATCGGTAGGAAGCGGGTGTGGTAATTTTGCTAGATTTTGAAGCTAAGCGAATGATATCTGGATTAAATATGGATGTTTGAACAAAAATATTTTTAGTTTTATCGGTAGTGGCGCTATTTTTACCACCCATAACGCCGATTAAGTCAACAATTTTATTGCCTGATTCATAGATTAACAAATCTTGCTTAAGTTCAATTGAGCTATTGTCGAGTAAAACTATTTTTTCTTTTTCTTGGCTTTTTCTTAATTTTAATTGGTATTTAATTGAATCAAGATCAAACGAATGGAGTGGTTGACCAGTCTCGAGCATTAAATAATTAGTCAAATCAACAAAATTATTAATTGGTTTTAAACCACAGGCAATTATTCTTTTTTGAATATATTCTGGGGAAGCAGTAATCTTAATATCTTTTACTACCAAACCAGCAAAATTAATAACCTCATCTTTAGCCTCAATGTCGAAATTAATTAATTTAGAAGTTGTCTGAAATTTTGGCAGACTATTATTTTTTGATTTAATCTGGCTTGGAAATTTAATCGCTAATTCACGAGCTATGCCGATGATGGATAACATATCAGCACGATTGGGGGTAACTTCGATTTCGACAAATTCATTGTTGATATTTTCAACCTCGAAACCAAGTTCGCTAAAAGCAGTTTCAATCATATTTAGATCGTTAGGAAAATCAACAAATTCATTTAACCAATCGAATGGTGCAAGCATAATTTTATTTAAATTGTTTTATAAATCGAATATCGTTTTGATACGGCAAGCGGATATCTTTAATACCATAATACAACATCATTAAACGATTTATTCCCATACCAAAAGCAAAACCTTGAAATATTTTCGGATCAATATGCATATTTTTTAAAACCTCTGGATGGATCATACCACTCCCCATCACTTCAAGCCATTTGTTTTCAAAAAATATATCAAAGTCCATACCCGGCTCAACAAAAGGATAGTAATGAGGACGAGTTCTAACCTTGATTGAACCTCCATAGATTTTTTTAAGTATATATTCAATCGTGCCTTTTAAATCAGCCAGTGTAATATTTTTATCAATTGCAAAACCTTCAAATTGATCAAAAACTGCTTCGTGAGTAGCATCGGTTTTTTCATTTCTATAAACTCGACCGGGAATAACGATTCGAGCTGGTGGTTGGCGATTTTCCATAGAACGGACTTGACCAGCTGATGTTTGGGTGCGTAAAACTTTTTTATCGCTTAACCAAAAAGTGTCTTGCTCATCTCGTGCCGGATGATTAGCTGGAACTAATAACGAATCAAAATTATACCACTCGCTTTCGATTTCTGGTGTTTCAACCACCTCAAAACCTAGCTCCTCAAAAAGCTTGACTAAATAGCTAGTGAATTGGGTAATTGGGTGAAGTGTGCCTTGCATAATTAATTATTTAAAATTGCTTTGATAAAAAATTCTAACAAAATTGCAATAAAAATCAAAATACATGCTTGAAGTGTATTTAGAACATTTAATGAATTTAAGCCGAGCAAACTGACAATCAGAACCGATAAAATTGTTGCTTGGCGAATACTGATAGAAATATTAGTATTGATGCTATTTTTTGAAAAAAGATTAATTCGAACGAATATCATAATCATTGTTAATATCCCAGATAACCAAAAAAACAGAGTGCCAAAAAAACTTAATATTGCCAGTATGTCACCTGAAAATGGATCAAAGTTATAGAGAATATAGATCCAAATTGCAAATGCAACAAGTGTTGAAGAAAAAATTGAGAATAGATTATATTTAATTCTTTCTGTCATCGGTAGTATTTAACATTTTATCAATATTTTCAGTTGAATTATCAACCACAAATTCTAAAATTGGAGTAAACTTGAGTGGCACTTTATCGGCAATAATGCGTTGAAAATGAGATTTATTTTTATTCAATTTATCAACATAATCTTCGACATTAATTAAGGAATTGATATAGACTTTTGCGTGACGAAAATCTTTATCTGCATCAACGCCGGTAACCGTAACCAAACTATTGTCATTACTAAAATATTCTAGCATTTCCAACGCTAGCTGTTTCTGCATTTCACTATTAACCCGATCAATCCGATTTGAATTCATTACTCATATAATATCAGATAATCCTCAATTTTAAAATACACCTCGGAGGTGGCGAGAGACTCCTGCGAGGTGTGAACACGGTTCCTTGAATTATTCCAAGATAAAGCGTATTATTTAATCTATGGTAAAACAAAATACGAATACTCAAAAAGAATTAAAAGTTCCATTCAATTTTAAGGTTCGTAACAAAGGTTGTGCTCTTGCGTGTGTTGAAATGATAATGAGTTATTATCATCAAAATATTGATGTAGATAAAATTTACAAATCTCTTGCAATGAGCAATGACGGTTTAGATTTATTTGAAGTTGCATCTGAACTATCTCGCATAGGATATCAAATTAATGGTGGGTTTACTGATGAAGATATTACCTTTGGAGTAAAAAATCATGTTGAATTAATAAATGATAAAATTTTAAAAAAAATTGATAAAAATCTAGTTGAAGCATATAAAGGTATTTTGATGACAATGGATAAAAATAAAAATATAAAAATTCATAGACTAGTGCTTAGAGATATTAAAGAATCAATAGATAAAAACGAGCCTATCATAATAAATTTACTATCGAAAGGAAAAAACGAATTTATGCATTCGGTCTGTGTGATTGGGTATAATGAAAACGATATTGTGATTCTTAATCCACCCAAGATTGGAAAAGAGTATATACAGATGGAAACATTTTTTAATCTTCACCAAGAATCAGGTGGTTATTATTTTTCAATAAAGAGACGGAGCATCTGACGATGCTCCGTTAATATTGGGTGTTCTCGGTCACATGTTCCACCAGCCTTTGCTCGATCCCGATTTTCCAGTACTAGAGCTTGACTTTTTTGTGGATGATGAAGTATTCGCTTGCTTGGTTTTGGCGTTTGTGCCAAAATTTCTGCTATCTTTCATCCCACTTGACCGAACCTTAGGTCGAGGAGATCCACCAGAACCCTTGGTTTTACTCATGGTTTTCACCTCCTTGATATCCAAATGAGCATATTATCACATATTGAATATTAAATGTCAATAGAAAAAACTAATAAAACAAAACCCTGCACGCTATTTTCGAGGAACCATACGGAGCCCCACATGCAAGGATTTACTTGTAATCACTTTCGTGATCAATATAATTGTATAGTAAGTGGTCAACTTATGTCAATAGCAAATACTTAAAAAGACAATATCCCCATACCCCAATTTGTCAATATATGTCATTATTGTCACAGTTGTTAGTTTATGTTTATTTTACTCCTTACTCCTCACTTTTTACTCCTTACTCCTTCCCCTCGACAACAGACAGGTAAAGGGTAGGATACCTCAAAACCGTGAAAATGTAGTATATTTTTGTGTTTTTCACGGTTTTGTTGACAAAAACATAAAATACTGCTATAATATAGTCAATATGACTAAAATACTTAATGTTTATAATAAGATAAATACCCTTAGAGAAAGATACTACAAAGCCTCAGCTGGTAAAGAATCGTTGATTTCTCTAATTCTTGAAACTGAAGTGGCGGAGCAGGTATATAACTCAAATGCGATAGAGAATAGCACCCTTAGCCTTGAAGAAACAGAAAAAATATTACTCCAGATTGACTTAGACAGGTATATTACTGAGCGAGAAATATTTGAAGCAAAAAACCTTGCTCGAGTCGTATCGTATATTGAAACAAGAGCCAAAGAACAAGAACTAACTCTTGATGTGATCTTATTACTTCACAAAATGTTGATTACTAATATTAGGGATGAGGTTGCTGGAAGATTCAGAAATGATAACGAATTTGTCCGAGTCGGAAATCATATTGCCCCTAACCCCAAAGAAGTGTTTAAGCTACTCGATAAAATGCTAGTACAATATAATGGCTCAAGCCACGATAATATAATTAAAAGAATTGCCAGATTTCATCTAGCGTTTGAAAGTATTCACCCATTTGTCGATGGTAATGGTCGTATTGGAAGAGTTCTAAATAATTATTTGTTAATTAGGGAAGGGTTTGTCCCAATCAACATTAAATTTATTGACCGAAAAAAATATTATAATGCTTTTAAAGAGTTTGATAACAATGGCTCAACGAGCATTATGGAAGAGATCGTTGGGAGAGCGTTAACTAATAGTTATTACAAAAGATTGGCTTATCTAGAAGGTAAAAAGATTATTACTCTGTCAAACTACGCTAAGGAAAACAAATTATCTCATTCCAACCTAATTAACAAAGCCAACCGGCAGACTATCGAAGCGTTTCTAGAAAAAAATATCTGGAAAATCACCAAGGATTATAAGTAAGTAAATCAGCACCCACTTATGTCAATAGAAAAAAATAAAAGATAATAATTACCATGCAACTATCCGAAAACGAAAAACGGGATATAGAAAATAAATCTTAATATTAAACAACTATGTCAGAAGAACAAAAAAGAATATTGGAAAAACAGTTGTGGGGCGTGGCGAATGCGCTCCGTGGCAAGATGAACGCCGACGAGTATAAAAACTATATTCTCGGTTTTATTTTCTACAAATACCTGTCCGAAAAGCTTGAGCGCTATGTCAACGAAAAGATTATCTCAGGCGAAGATTTCACTTTTGCCCAAATTAAGGAGAAAACCAAACAAGGTCAAGAAGACATTGGGCATATCAAGATCGCCTGTATTGGGCATCTTGGTTATTTCCTCAAGCCTACTGAATTATTTTCGTATATCGTCAAAAAGGGCAAAGGCGAGATAAAAGATCAACCCAAATTCATCCTTGAAGATATTAAAAAGATTTTAGATGCGATAGAAAAAACATCTGCCAATACCGACAGCGAAGATGATTTTAAGGGACTTTTTGACGATGTTGACCTGACCTCGACTAAACTTGGTTCGCGGGAAAGCGAGAAAAACGAAGTTGTCGTGGAAGTGCTAACTCTACTTAGCGGAATTGACTTTAAGCTGGAGGACGCCAAAAGCGACCTACTCGGCGATGCCTACGAATATCTCATTGGTGAGTTTGCTGCTGGCGCCGGTAAAAAAGGCGGCGAATTTTACACCCCCGCCCAAGTTTCTCGCTTGTTAGCGCAAATAGTATCGCTCGATAAAAAGCGGCTCAAATCCGCCTACGATGCAACTTGCGGGTCAGGATCTCTTTTGCTCCGTCTTGGCGAGTTTACTGATGTTGTTAATTACTATGGTCAGGAACTTAACCCGACCACCTACAACCTTGCCCGAATGAATATGATTTTGCACGGTGTCCATTTTGATCATTTGAGGCGTAATGTCAAAATTGGTGGGCTGGTCATAACTTGATTGTGATATAATTGAACCTTAAAATAAAAGTCTAATTACAGGAGATTGTAACAATGAGAAAAAAAATGTCTATATTGTGGTTCAAGTAAAACTAAAAAGAACGGTCGAAGATATGACCGCCAATGCTATTTATGCAGAGTCTGTGGCAAACGATTTCAAAGTAAAAATAGATCCACTAAATTAGCTCGTGTTATCTGGCACTCATATACCTTCAAGCGACAAAAGCTCTCCGATCTAGCTAAAGATTATGGTAAAAGTATCAATTGGATCAAGAAGCAGATCAAGTCAGTTGAGATTAAACCCAGGATCAAAGTAGAACTAATTACACCCGAACCTACGGTCATCGTCGTTGACAGCACCTTTTTCAAAAGAGTCTTTGGTATTATGGTAGTTCGCAGTGTTCATCTTAAACAAAACATCTAACGGAAAGAAATTATTAACGAAACGATTAGTGAATATCTCTTTGCCAGAACCACCATCGAACAACAGGGCTGGCTTATTAAGGGAGTTGTTTTGGACGGCAGGATAGGCGCCAAGCGAGTCTTTGCCGATATTCCGGTGCAGATGTGTCAGTTCCACCAAAAACAGATCATCAACCGTTATTTAACATTAAATCCGATCCTTCCCGCTAGTATTGAGTTGCGAAAGATTGTCCAGTCCTTATGCCAAACTAATCTAATTACCTTTACTAACCAATTAGATGCTTGGCAGAAATGGGGAATCTTTATCAAAGAAAAGACCAAGGACACAATTAACCCAAGGAGATGGCACTACACTCACGGAAGAACACGGTCAGCCTATCAAAGCTTAATGACCAATCTGCCTTACTTGTTTACTTACCAGAAGTATCCCGAGCTACACATACCAAACACTACCAATTCACTGGATGGCTACTTTTCCCACTTAAAGGAATTAACTAAGTTACATAGAGGATTAAACAAGCAAACAAAAAGAAAAATGATTAAAGAAATATTAGCTAAAAATAGCTAAAACAGCCCACCAATTTTGACATTACGCCACTATTTATGGAAATTGAACAATTAATAAATAAACAGGGGGAAATTGTGAACAAACCTAAAAGACAATGGTTAAAGTGGATAGGAGTTCTCGTATTAATACTGATAGTGCTTTCTGCTATGGAGCATTTTGGATTGGTGCCGAAAAAACCGGAAGTACAGATTTCGGCGCTCGGGAAAAAACAAATCAACTGCCAGCGAACTTTTACGCCTAAATACTCAAGCGGACCTTACTACAACGGACCATTGTTTGACGACCACTTTCATCTGCCATTTTCGCCCGGGATGCGATCTTTTTTTGTTAAAATGCCGACACTTGGCGAAGGCAAAGATGTAACTATAAACGAAATTCTCTGCAATTTTGACCGGGAAAAATCCAGTGGTGCGTTGACTTTCTATATGCCAAAAAGCACCAATAAAGTAACCATCCCGCAAGCCAATGAAATTAAAAACTACACAGATAAAATTAATTTGTTTGTCTCACCAGCTATAATCAAGCCCAAAGATTTAGAAAAAATCATTAAAGAAAATCCGGGTCTATTTGTGGGTATTGGCGAGATCGGTTTTTATGAGTTTACCAACAAATGGCGACCGATAAATGGCAGATGGGCGAATGAAATCTACAATATTTCCGATACATACAATTTGCCGGTGATGATCCACTCGGGAAAGGGTCAGCAGGAACAGGTTGAAAATGTGTTAGCTAGTTATCCGAATGTGACATTTCTCTTGCACGGGCACGAAAGTGCGCAATATATTACCGAGCTGATGGGAACCTTCACAAATATTTACTATTCCGTCGATGGCGCTTCGCTCTACTCAATGCGAGGAGCGATGGTCAGATCGGGCTACGACGATTATGTTGCCGGATTCAAAAATGAGTTTACATCGCTTATTGACGAAGGAATCAGTTTTTGGCGCGACAAGATAGGCGAATATCCAGACCGATTCATACTTGGCACTGACCGTGGTGGCACAGGACATTACAGCGAGGAGTTTAGTCAGCTGACAGAAGAATTTTCACGAGCATTTATCGGCGGACTCGACAAAAGCGTCCAAGAAAAATTTGCTCATCAAAATGCAGAAAAGTTTTTGAATATTAATAAATAATATCGTTATAATCCTTATAAACAAACGGTACTATGCTATATAGTAGAGTACCAAACATATTTTTCTCAGTTCTTTTCTATGCTGTTTAATACTTATCTCAAAACTCTTACCGTTTTGACCATTGTGGGGCTTTGCGAGCACTTTTGAGTCCCGGTTTTTTGCGTTCTTTTTCTCTCGAATCACGAGTTAAATAGCCAAGTTTTCTAAGAGTTGGCTTTAAAGTTTCGTCATAATCAACTAGAGCACGAGCTATTCCCATTGTAATGGCATCTTTTTGTGAGCTGAACCCCCCACCTTTTGTAATAATTGAAATTGAAAATTTGCTATCCATACCAACCGATTTAAAAACATCCTCAATATATTTATCAAAATTATCAATTTCTTTTTTATTGATGGTTGAAGTTCTTTTTGATTTATAAATACGGACAGTTGCAACAGTTCTTTTTCTTCTTCCAGTGCCTTGATAATATTGTCTCTTTACATTTTTAGTTTCAGTCATTTTTAACAAATTTTAATCTTTTTAACCAATTATCTTTCAAGCGATTGTCTGGTAACATTCCGGAAACAGCTTTGTATAAAACTTTTTCAGTATTATTTTTAAACAAATCTTTTAATTTTGTCTCTTTTAAGTTACCAATATATCCACTATGTCGATAATATATTTTTTGATTAATTTTATTACCGCTGAATTTTAATTTGTTTACATTCGAAACAAAAACTGTATCACCGCAGTCAGCATTAGGTGTATAACTAGTTTTATTTTTCCCCCTCAATAAAACAGCGATTTGTACAGCTAATCTTCCCAAATAAATTCCAGTGGCATCGATATCATGCCTAATTCGGTTAATTTTAGTAATTGGTTTGGTAGCTTTTATCATTTATTATTTTTAGTTTTTTTCAAAATCTTCTTTGAACTTTTTTCAGACATTTCTTTTTCTTCTTTAACCTCAGCCAGTTTGACCAAATCAGGGTTAATTTTCAACATTGCTAATTCTGCCCCGTCTCCTTTTCTAGTGTTTAGATTATACTTGAAAACAAATTTATCATTATTTTTCAAATTAGGTTGATAAACTTCAATTAATTTGTCAATTACATTCTTCCCGATTAAATATTTTTTTAAATATCTTATTAAATTAACATTATTATCTGAATTTTTTATTCGTGATAACAATTTTTCAGTGATTGGCTTGATCGCTTTAATTTTCGCTTTAGTAGAAGTGATTTTCTCATACAAAAATAACGACGTTAGCATATTTTTTACCAACAAGCGTCGATGACCGATTTTTCGTGATAATTTTTGATGAGTTGGAAGCATCTTTGTTATTTAGTTTTCTTGGTTGTTTTTTTAGTTGCCTTTTTCTTTTCTGGTTGAGATATATTTTCCAAAATAACATTCAAGTGTTCGCAAATAACTTGGCAAGACTTTGATAGAATTACATCCGGCGTCACTGAACCATCGCTTGAAATTGACAATATCAACTTATCATAGTTGGTATCTTGTCCGACACGAGTGTTCTCAACATCAAAGCTAATTTTTCGAATTGGAGTGAAATTAGCATCAATTGCAATCATACCGAATTCAAGAGCACTACTATCTCTATTTTCGGTAGGCAAATAACCTTTGCCAGTTTCAACAACAGCTTCAATTTCTAGCTTTGCACCTTTATCTAAAGTTGCGATCGGTTGTTCTGGATCAATAATTTCAATATCAGCATTCTTTTTGAAATCTTTAGCAGAAACTTTTTTTGCACCGCTAACGGATAATTTAATTGTAACTGGATCGTTGGTGAATTTCTTCATCCGTAATTGTTTTAAATTCAAAATAATTTCAATGACATCTTCTTTTACGCCTTTGATCGAAGAAAATTCGTGGGTGACATTATTTATTTTTATTGAAGTTATTGCATTGCCTTCAATTGAACTTAGTGCTACACGACGAATAGCATTACCTAAAGTTACACCGTAGCCAGGCAAAAGTGGATCTAAAACAAAAACTCCTTCATTGTCTTTCAGACTTTCTGTTTTAAATTTTAAATAATCCATTTCTTTTAATATAGGCATATATTTCCTTTCTTTTTATTATCGATTATAAAACTCTACGATAAGTTGTTCGTTAAGATCGAACGGAGCGTTTTCTCTGTTCGGTAGCTTAACAACCGTAATACTTTTTTTATTTTTATCTATTTTTAACCAATTTGGAATTTCGTTATCTTGAAGTTCCAATTTATCTTTATCAGCTTGTTTACGAATAGTCAAAACATCACCTTTGTCAATAATAATTGAAGGTATATTAACTTTCTTGTCGTTTAGGTAGAACTTAGCATGAGAAACCATTTGCCGACCATGAAGTCGAGATTTAGCAAAACTGGCACGATAAACAACATTATCCAATCGTCTTTCAAGCAATGTTAAAAGTAACTCACCAGTTGCTTTTGGATCTTTTGAAGCAATTTTGAAAAATCTTCGGAATGGTTTTTCTCTTAATCCATAAATAAATTTAGCTTTTTGTTTTTCAGCTAACTGTAATCCATAGTCAGATAATTTTCTTCTAAATTTCTTACCATGTTGACCAGGAATATAGGGTCTTTTAGATAGTATTTTCTGTTGTTTAGCAGAAATTGCGATCTTTAGTGATCGTGCCTTTTTTAACTGTGATGGATAAACTTTACTTTTTGGCATTATACTCTCCTCGGTTTTTTAGGTCTTGGTCCGTTGTGTGGAATTGGGGTCGTGTCTTTAATTTTTGTAATCTTTAAACCAGTTGAAGCGATGGCTCTAACAGCTGCGTCTCGACCAGATCCGACACCCTTAACATAAACTTCAATTTCTTTTAAACCCAGCGCTAATGCTTTATCGAGCGCTATTTTAGTGGCTGATCCAGATGCAAATGGAGTTGATTTTTTTGTGCCTTTAAAACCCGAACTACCGGCAGTTGCCCACGAAATGACATTTCCCTTAATATCAGTAATTGAAATTATAGTATTGTTAAACGAAGCAGAAATGAATATCTTTCCACTATTAACTATTTTAACAACTTTTTTTTGATTTTTTTTCATATAATCATTTAATTATTAAGTCTTTTCCGCCGCTTTCTTACGACCTGATCCAACGGTAACTTTCTTTCCTCTTTTGGTTCGAGCGTTGGTTTTAGTTCTTTGACCCCTAACCGGCAGTCCTTTATTGTGTCTCGACCCACGATATGATTGGATATCTTTTAATAATCGAATATTTTGTGAAATATCAATTTTTAAATCGTTTTCAACTCGGTAACCATTATCAATAATAAGTTTAATCTTTGCCACATCATCGTCAGTCAAATCTTTTACTCGAGTATCTGGATTAATATTAGCAGAAGATAAAATAGTCGAAGCATTTTTATAGCCAACTCCAAATATTTTTGGAAGAGCAGCTTCCACTCGTTTATCTGAATCTAATATAACTCCTGAAATTCTAACTGTCATATTTATCCTTGTCTTTGTTTGTGTCGAGGATCTTCACAGATAACGAAGACTATTCGTCGACGACGAATAATTCGACATTTATTGCACCTTTTTTTTACTGATGGTTTAACTTTCATATTTATATTCTTCTAATAATACGACCCTTAGTCAGATTGTAAAGTGAAAATTCCACTAAA
Organism: Berkelbacteria bacterium GW2011_GWA2_35_9; assembly: GCA_000991185.1. Taxonomy (GTDB): domain Bacteria; phylum Patescibacteriota; class UBA1384; order GWA2-35-9; family GWA2-35-9; genus GWA2-35-9. The sequence goes on from LBRB01000001.1 coordinate 59,569, forward strand.
ACCCGATCACCAACTGTAACTTTGATGTAATTTTTTCTCATTTTTCCGGACAAAATCCCTAATACTTTTTGTCCGTTTTCGAGGATAACACGAAAAATTGTGTTGGGAAGAGATTCTTCAACCACACCCTCTAACGTAATAACTTCTTTTTTACTCATTTAGCTTTATTTAATATATCAAATTATTCTCAACTTGTCAACCAAAACTATATCTGTTGGACAATAAATATGAAATATTTGATTATGTAATAATCTCAACACCATTTTGTGTAACTATTACAGTATGTTCAAAATGGGCTGATTTATCATTATTTTTAGTTTTAATCGACCATTTATTTTTGTTGATTATTTTTTCAGACTTTAGAGAAAACATTGGCTCGATTGCTAAAACATCGCCAGATTTAATCTCAATCCCATGATTTTTAACTCCAAAATTATAAATTGTTGGTTTCTCATGAACAGCTTTACCAGTACCATGACCGGATAAATCTTGGATAACTTTTAATTTAGCTTGCTCAGCTGTTTGGGCAATAATATTTCCAATATCACCCGTTTTTACACCTGGTTTGATGATCTTAATTGCATTGTTTAGCGCTTTTTGCGTCGCTTGGCATAAGATTTTATCCTGATTATCTTGAGAAAAATTGAGGGTTATTGCTCCATCTGTAAACATATCATTATAAATAATACCTAAATCTATCGAGACTAAATCTCCCGATTTAATACAATAATCAAACGGAATGCCGTGAACAATAGTATCATTTACAGACAAACAAACTGAAGAAGGAAATCCATCATAACCCTTGAAAGATGCAGTTGCATATTGTTCGCAAATAGTCTTATCAACAAAATTTTCTATTTCAAGTAAATTCGTTCCGATTTTAACAGATTTTTTTAAATTTTCTAATATGTTTCTCAAGATTTTTCCACTAATTTTGAGATCGTTATACGCCTGTGAATCGATTTTTATATTTGCCATCAGTTTTTTAGTACTTTTTTTATAGATCGATCAATCTCTAAAGCAATATTTTTAATTGTTTTTGCTCCATTAAATTCTAATACTTTATTATCATCAGATAATTTATCAATTACTGGCTGGGTTTGTTTTTCATAAATTTCAAACCTTTTAGAAATTGCTTTACCATTATCATCATCTCTTTTTTCTAGTTTTATATGACATTTTTTACACTCAAACACTTTGTCAATTGATTTTGAATATGTATTTTCACACTTTGGGCAAATTAACCGATCGGCAATTCTTTCTTTGGCAATTTTTTGACTCAGACTCAAATGAATTACAACTATTTCATCCATTTCTAAATATTTTTTAATTTTAAATATTATTCCTAATTGTTTTATTCTTCTAGGAAAACCATCAAAAATAATATTGTGTGGGTGACCGATCTTTTTTATTTGATTAAAAATAATTTTTGAAAATATACGATCCGGAATCATTTTACCAACTGTAGCATAGGATTTAACGCTTTTACCAATTTTTGAATTAGATTCAATCTCTTTTCTAATCAATTCTCCGGCTTCGATGATTGGAATATGATGTTTGGTTGCCAAAATATTTGCTTGAGTTCCCTTACCACTACCTTGTATACCTAAAAATATAATTATTCTTTTTTTCATTCAATCTTAATTAAATATTTACCAGCAGTTATCTCACTGCTTTTTCCATCTAACATTGAAAATATTTTATCATCTTTTGTATAGAAAATATATTGATTAAAATTAATAAATGATTCGATTTTAGCTTCAAGTATTTCGCTATTAATTTTTGATTCAATATTATAGGCAAATAATTTGTTGTTATTTAAATAATAGATATTATTATTGTAAATATAAAAATCATCTGGCTTTTGATTAAGTTCAGCAATTAAATTTTTATTATTGTTTTTTAATTCGACTGAATAAATTTCAAAAATGTTACTACGATCAACTACATAATAAAGCATTTTTTTATCAATCAAGAGATTAAATGGATTTAAGCTTTCATTGGCGATTTCCTCTTTATTCTTACCACTTAAATTTATAGTAAAAATTTTGTAACCGATACTTCTCTCGGCGTTTGAATATTCAGTATAAGCAATATTTTCACTCCCAAGCTCAAGATTATCTTTATTAAAATTAGATACCGTCAAAATTTTTTTACCGCTTGAGTTTAATGAAACTGTATACAAATTATCAACGTTGTCTTTACTCATTACAATAAATAATTTATCGTTATTAATTCCCAGTACTTTTGTTACTTTTTCTTTTTCATCAGCGTCAGTAAAAATGACATTTTTATTCTGACCATCATATTTATATATATCGGTTCTGACATTATCTTTATTATAAAAATAAATACTTTTGTATTCGACTGACTTGTTTACAGATGTGCTTTGTGTATTTTCAATATTTGCTTGTAAGGGTGTATTTGTTTCAGAACTTTTTTGGTTTTTAAAAAAACCAAAAAATAATATTAGAATTGAAATCAGAAAAAAAATATAGAGATATTGATTTTTAGTAGATTTCATAAGAACGAGAAATAAGATGAGCTTTAATTTGAGAAGAAGTATCTAAAATTACAGATACTAAAATTAAAATACTGGTTCCTCCTAGAACGAGGGTGGTTATATGAGTATATTTTTGTACCAAAAATGGAGATATGGCAATAATTCCAAGAAAAATTGAACCCGGTAAAGTAATTCGATTTAGAACATACGAGACAAAATTCTCAGTCTCCTTGCCAGGTCTAATACCGGGAATAAAACCACCTTGTTTTTGTAAGTTCTCAGCTACATCTTTGGGCTTGAAAACAATTGAACTGTAAAAATAGGTAAAGAGAATTACTAAAATAAAATAAGATATGCCATAAAATATATGATTAGGATCAAAAATTCTGACTAAGGTTTTAGAAAAATTAACTAAATATTCTGATTTAGCGTTTTGCAAATAACGACCTAAAATACCAGGTATAACGATGAAAGATAGAGCAAAAATAATTGGGATCACCCCAGCAATATTAACTTTTATTGGTAAATAAGTATCAATGATTTGACCAGAAGTTTTAAATGAACTTTGTCGTGCATATGAAATAGGAATTTTACGAATCGCATCGTTCATTATTACGATAAAGAAGATCGTTAATATTGAGGTTACAGCAAATATAAATAAACCATTTAGCATAGTTGAGTCAATTATTCCCCCGGCTGTTATAGCTGAAATTGTATTGTTGATTTGGCTTGGCATTCCACCAATAATATTAATAGTAATTATTAATGAAATTCCATTACCAATTCCTGATTCGGAAATATTTTCCCCCAACCACATATAAAATACAGAAGTAGCGGTAGAAACTAATATTGATAAACCAAGAATTAAAGGAGTTAATTCAACAATAACTCCCTGATTTTTTAGCAACGAAATTAAACCGAACGATTGAATAATTGACATTGGAACGGTTAGTAAACGAGTATATTGATTGATTTTATTTTTTCCATACTCGCCTTCTTTTTGAAGATCTTCAAGTGAGGGAATTATATATGTCATTAACTGCATTATTATTGAAGCGGTAATATATGGACCAACTCCCATAAATCCAATCGAAAAACGAGAAAGAGAACCACCAGAAAAAATATCTAACAAACCCAATAATTGGTTTGATGAAAAAAATTCTTGTAGTTGATTAGTCTGAATTCCTGGTAATGGAATTTGATCAATTACTCTAACAATCAATAAAATGATTGTAGTTACAAGAATTTTCTTTCTTAAATCTTTTAATTGCCAAAGATTCTTAAGTGTTTTTAACATAAGAATTATCTTTTTTTATTTGGACGACTCTTTTTTTTGGGCAATCTTTTATATAATGGTGTTTGCCCTCCTTCAAATCCGAATGGAATACTGTTGCCAGTTCTTGATTTTTGACCTTTAGTTCCTTTTCCAGAAGTTTTACCTTTTCCCGAAGCACGACCTCTTCCAAGTCTTTTTTTCTTATTTTCTTTTTTCTCAAAAAAATCTGTCAATTTAAAATCCGTCATAACTTTAACTTAATCTTTTTAATGCTAAAAATACAGCTTTGACAATATTTATTTTATTAGCGCTTCCAATATTTTTAGATATTATATTATTAATACCAAAAGCTTCAACAACACTTCGTACCGGTCCTCCAGCCACTAACGATGTACCAGTTGTAGCCGGTTTTAAAATTACTTGCGCACTTGCATATTTAACTTTTATCTCTCTCGAGATTGATTTATGTTCATTTAATTGAATTGTCAACATCTTTTTTTTAGCTTGGTTGATTGCCTTTGATATTGCATCAACCACTTCAGTACTTTTTGCAACACCATATCCAGCTTTTCCATTTCTATTTCCAATTACAACTAAAGCTCTAAATCTTATACGGCGACCGCCTTTTACAGTTCTCGAAATACGGCTTATTTCAATAACCTTTTCTTCAAATTCTTTTTTTTCAGTTTTTTGATATTTCATATTTTAAGTCCTTTACTTCTTGCTGAATCGGCTAAAGTTTTTATTCTTCCAATATAGCGAAACGATCCTCTGTCGAAAACTACTTGCTTGATTTTTTTATTTAAACATTTTTCTGCAATATCGTTTCCGACATAAACGGCTTGATCGTTTTTACTAACATTTTTTAATTTCAGACTATTTGAACTGACTAAAACTTTTCCTTTATCATCTATAACTTGTGAGTAAATATTAGTCAAGCTACGAAAAACTTTAAGAATCGGTAGATTTTTCTTATTTAAGAGTTTGAAAATATTTTTATTTTTATTCAATTTCATAAACTAAAATTATTTTTCTGCCTTTAGTGATTTACCAGGTTTTAATTTTACAACTTCATCCGAGTAACGGATACCTTTCCCCTTATATGGTTCGGGCGGTCGTACTTTTCGAATATTAGCTGCAAAATTACCAACTAATTGTTTATCAATTCCAGATATTTTAATACTATTTTTTTCAACTTTTATATCAATTCCTTCTGGAGCAATTATTTCAACATTATGAGAAAAACCAACACTTAAGATCAATTTATTATTTTCTAGTGTTACACGGTAGCCAATTCCAATAACTTCTAAATTCTTTTCGTATCCTCGAGTTACGCCGACAATAGCATTGGCTATCAATGAACGATATAAACCGTGTAGAGATTTTGTACTTTTCTGTTCATTTTTTCTATTGATCTTGATGATATTTTCTTTCATATCAAATAGAATTCTGGATTTCATTTTAACTTCCAACTCACCCTTTGGTCCTGAAATTTTCAGATTATTAAGTTTGTCATCATAAACGACATTAACATCTTCAGGAACAATTATTATTTTTTTACCAATTTTTGACATAATTTATTCGATTATTGAAAACAATTTTTCTCCACCAATCTTTTCTTTTCTTGCCTCTCTTGATTCTTTTAAGCCTTTTGATGTGGACAAAATTATAATTCCTTTTCTTGGTGAAAACACATCTTTTGATTTGATATACAATCTTCTGCCTGGCTTAGAGTCTCTTTTAACTGGCATATCGATCATGTTTTCAGTGTCGAGATTAATTTCAATATTTCCATCCTCAATTATTTTAAAATCAACAATATATTTATATTTTTTTAATATTTTTAATATTTCGAGTTTGAATTTAGATGATTTTACAAAAATCGGCGTTTTGTTTGAACGATAAGCGTTTTTGATTGTAATTAATAAATTTGCTACTTTATCCATAATATTTTACCAAGATGATTTAATTACACCAGGAATTTCTCCTCGTGTGGCTCTTTCTCGAAAACATATACGACATAAACCATACGCCCGAAGGACTGATCGTGGTCTGCCACAAATTTGGCAACGACGAATTGTTCGTGACAAGTATTTTGGTTTTCTGCCTGACTTAACTATTAAACTTTTTTTTGCCATTGTTATTTCTTTATTTTATCTTCTTTACCAATTGGAAAGCCAATATATTTTAACAAATGAATGACTTTTTGTCGATCTGAAGAATTTTTAAATACAATTGTTATAGAAACTCCAATTATTCCAGATGGCGTGTCAAACGGTATTTCGGGAAAAACAAAATGTTCTTTTATTCCAAGCGATAAATTATTACTCTTGTCTAAACTATCAAGATTTATACCTTTAAAATCCCTAATGTTTGGTAAAGTTAAATTGACTAAACGGTCAAGAAAATCTTCCATTTTTTTTGCTCTCAAGGTTGTTTTATAACCAATAATCTCATTTTTTCGTAACTTAAAGGCAGAAATAGCATTTTTTGCTTGGCAATAAGCTGGTTTTTGACCAGTCATAGCAATTAAATCTTTTTTAATTTGGTCAATTTTAGCTTGATTGTCTCTAAATTTTCCAAAGCCTGTCGAAACTATGACTTTCGAAATTCTGACTACAGAAAAATAATTAACCTTATCTTCTTGAGCAATTTTTTCGTAAATTTTATTTAAATTAATCATTCTAATATTTATTTCTTTTCTATCTTTTTATCCAATGATTCTTGACATTTTTTACAAATTCTTTCAATCTTTTTATCTTTTCTGTCAACGACAATTTTAGTTTTTTTATTACAGGCTTGGCAAACTATGCTGACATTTGATATATTGATCGGCATTGGTAAATCGATAATGCCACCCTTAGGGTATTTTCTGGAAACTTTTGCATTTTTTTTGTATATATTTTTACCAGAGATTATTAAGTTATTTTCTTTTCGATAAACCCTTTCAATCGTTCCAGTTTTTCCCTTGTCTTTACCTTTTAATATTAAAACTAAATCGTTTTTTTTAATTTTCATATCAATTCTCCCGCTAATGAAACTATTTTTTGATAACCCTTTTCCTTGATTTCCAATGCAACTGGTCCAATAATTCTTGTTCCAACAGGCAATTTATCTTTAATAATTACCGCAGCATTATCATCAAATTTAACCACAGTTCCATCTTTTCTTTTGATCGGAAATTTTTGACGAACAATAACTGCTTGAACCTTTTCTTTCTTTTTTATTGTGCCGTTAACAATTGCCGACTTAACAGTTGCAATAACTTTACTGCCAACATAGGCAACTCTTTTTTTTCCGTATACTTGAATAACCTGAATGCTTTTAGCACCACTATTATCGGCAACATTAAGATTGGTATATTGTATTATCATTATTTAATTAAATTAATTTCCATTTTTTTCTTTTCGATATCGGTTGACAGTCAGTAAATTGAACATTATCCCCTATTTTAATCTCATTATTTGCATTGCTACAATCTACTAAATATTTTTTTGTGACAGAATAAAACTTGTTATATAATGGATGTTTTTTTCTATGTAAAGTCTGAACTTTGCACGTTCTTTGATCGATCAACTTAACGATTGTTCCATTATATTTTTTCATTGTTATTACTTAATAATTTTTCCGAAAGAATTGTTTTTAGTCTAGCTAAATTTCTTTTCGTTTCTTTTATTTTATGAATATTTTTAGTCTTTCCAAAATTAACACTAAACCTTAAGCTATTTAATTTCATTTTCAAAACATCTTCTTCAGCCAATAAAGATTTAATTGTCATTTTATTATACTTGACTATTGTATCGGTTTTTTTCATTTTTCAATAAATTTAGTTTTAACTGGTAATTTATGACTGGCTAAACGAAAGGCTTCTTTAGCTAATGTATTATTAATACCGTCCATTTCAAATATTATTCTTCCCGGTGTAACAGTGACTACAAAATGATCAGGTGCTCCTTTACCACCTCCCATTCCAACTTCTGCTGGTTGTGCTGAAACTGGTCTATCTGGAAAGACACGAATCCATATTTGACCTTCCCGTTTAAATAATCTTGTCATGGCTCTTCGGGCAGATTCAATTTGACGAGCTGTCAACCAACTGCGTGTTGTTGCTTTAATACCAAATTTTCCGAATACTAAATCTGAACCACGAGAAGAATTGCCAGGCATTTTACCTCGGAAACTTTTTCTAAACTTCATTTTTCTTGGTTGCATTAACATAGAAATTTTTGATTAATTATAAGATTTGCTTACCATCATAAACCCAGACTTTAATTCCAATTACTCCATATGTAGTTTGAGCATGAAAAACGCAAAAGTCAATATTATTTTTTAAGGTTGATATTGGAATCGTACCTTGGCTATATTTTTCACTTCTAGAAATTTCAGCACCATTTAATCGTCCCGAAATAACAATCTTGACTCCTCTGGCACCCGATTCCATTGCTTTAGAAATAGCACCTTTAATAGCTCGTCGATACGGTATTCTCCTGCTAACTTGTTGTCCAATATTTTGAGCGATTAAAGTAGCTTTTATTTCCGGTTTTTTTACTTCGCTGACATTAAGTTTAATTTTTTGGCTTGGTAATTTATTTTTTAATAAAAACTTTTCTATATTATTTTTAAAATCTTCAATTCCTTTTCCTTGTCTTCCGATTATTAAACCTGGTCGTGCAGAATGAATATCAATAATAATATCTTTTTGGGATCTTTTTATAATAACTTTCTCAATCGCATAATTCATACTATAATTTTTGATTATAAAATCCCGCATTTTGATATCTTCAATCAATTTATCACGATAATTTTTACCACTGGCAAACCACCGGGACTTCCAGTCCTTAGTAATCATTAATCGATTTGATAGAGGTGATATTTTTTGTCCCATTATTTATCTCCTGTCTTATTGGTTGCGAGTTTAACAGTTAATCGACTCATCCTTCTTTTGAATGGCGCCATTCTACCTCTTGATCGGGGAAGTGATCTTTTCATCTTTAATCCTTCGTCAACAGCAATTTCTTGAATAAAAATATTATCATTATCAACTTGCCAATCTTTGACTGAATTTTCACTGGCTTTGAGATTTATAGATAATAAGTTAGACGAATGATTTTTTATCAAACTTAAAATATCATAAGCATTAGTCAAATTTTTATTTCTAACTAAATTAACCGATAAACGTAATTTATCAGGCGTTGTTTTGATATTTTTAAATTTAAAATTTTTTGTTTTCATATCAATTGGCTTTTACACCTTTTTTGCTTTCTAATTCTTTTTGAACCTTACCTCCATGACGTCTAAATTTTCTGGTAGGTGAAAATTCTCCAAGTCTGAAGCCTATCATTTCTTCTGTAACTTTAACATCTACAAAATCTTTACCGTTATGAACTTTAAATGTCAGCCCGACCATATCAGGAAAAATAACACTTGCCCTCGACCAAGTTTTAATTGGTTGGACTGAATTTTCTAGTTTTATTTTTTCAATTTTTTTCAGTAATTTAGGATCAATATACGGTCCCTTTTTTAATGATCGGCTCATTTTTTACCTCTTCTCTTGATTATGAATTTGGTACTGATTTTTTTCTTTCTTCTTGTTTTTACACCAATTGCTGGTTTACCTTTATAAGTTTTAGGATGTTTTAATCCAATTGGTGAGTTTCCTTCACCTCCACCATGTGGATGAGCTGCTGGATACATTGCTTTGCCTCTTACGGTTGGTCGAACACCTTTCCATCTTTGCCGTCCGGCTTTTCCAATCACAACTTGTGAATGTTTAACATTTGAAACAACACCTATTGAGGCTCGACAATTTTCAGATATTTTTCTGACCTCACCTGATTTTAATTTTACAGTTGCGTAACCCCCTTCAATTGAAGTAATCATACCATATGCTCCTGCACTTCTGGCAACTTTACCTCCACCTTGCGGACGCAATTCAATGTTGTGGATTGGCGTTGCAGGAGTAATATATTTTAAAGGCATTCGATTCCCAAGTGAATTTTGCTCTTTAGCATTAGATATTTCTATTTTATTATTTGGTTTTATTCCCTCGGGAGCAATAATATAACTTTTTAATCCGTCATCATATTCAATTAAAGAAATAAAAGCAGTTCGATTTGGGTCATATTCAACCGTTTTTACGGTTGCAGATTTGACTGGGTAATTTAAATTAAAGTCAACCAAACGATAGAGCCTTTTATGACCACCACCTTTATGTCGAGTTGAAATTTTACCAAAACTCCGTCCGGCTTTACGGGATAAGACACTAGTCAGTTTTTTATAAGGTTTTTTTGCAGTTAAAAAAGTAAAATCTTCTTGAGTTAAAAACCTTCTTCCGGCATTATTTTTTCGTTGCTTCATAAAAATTATTTTGTATTATTTTTCTTGTTTTCTGGTTTATTTTCACTATTTTCGATTTGATATTCTTTAATTGTTTGTCCTTTTCGTAATTTTAAAATTATTTTTTTAAATCGTTTCTTTTTGCCTATATGCCTTTTAAAATTTGTAATTTTACC
>LBRB01000001.1:69932-76230 GCA_000991185.1 Berkelbacteria bacterium GW2011_GWA2_35_9
ATCATTTTTCACAACTTTCTTTTTTGGTTTAGCTGTAATTTTATTTTCATCACTAATATTGAAATATTTATTGTAAGCGGTATGAGTAAATACAATCACATCTGAAGTAGAAACATTATACACATTAAGTGACAAAATATCAACATAATTTATTAAAGGTATATTATTTACTGATAATTTAATATTGGTATCATTAGAACCGATTAACAAAATGTTTTTATATTTTATATTTTCTGACAAAGTTTGTTTAACAATTTTTGTTGACGGTTTTTTTAACGATAGATCTAAAATATATATATTATTTTCTTTTTTCTTAAGAACTGATAAAAGGGCATAATTGACTGATTTTGAATTAGATTTTGAAATACTTTTGCTAAAACGAGGTCCAAAAGTAGTACCTCCACCTTTGAAAATTGGCGATCTAAGACTTCCAGTTCTAGCACGACCAGTACCTTTCTGTTTCCAGGGTTTTCTTCCTCCTCCTCTTACTTCCCCACGAGTTTTTGTATGCGCAGAATGTTTATATGAATTATTAATTATTCGTTTTAAGTTATCTGAGACAATTTTAGAAACATATTTATGTTTTGTAATAATTTCAGTTAATTTTAGTATCGAAATCCCAGATTTCTTAATTACTTTAATCTCAGTCATTTTTTATAATTAAAATTTTGTGTTTATTTGAACCAGGAACTGAGCCTTTAACTACTAAAATGTTGTTATCAATATCAATATCAATTATCTTTGCATTTTTTACCGTAACTTGATTATTACCCATATGACCTGCCATTTTTTTACCCTTGACAACTCTTTGAGGATAAGTTGAACCAATTGAGCCAGGTTTACGATGATGATGACTTCCGTGCGACATCGGTCCTCGTGAAAATCCGTGTCTTTTTATTGTGCCTTGAAAGCCTTTACCCTTTCCAGTGCCAATTATTTTTACTAATTCATCTTTTTGAAATAAATCTGTTTTTAATTCATCTGATAGATGGTAACTATTTTTTGTTAAAAATTCTTTAGACCAACATAAATTAGATTTAATTTTTAAGTTTGTTAACTGACTTTTTTGCGCCTTTGAAATTCTTTTCTTTTCGCCACCACTGATAGTAATCTTAAATACATCTTTATTGGGATCTATTTTAGTTACTCTATTCTCATATAATTTTAAAACAGTCACGCCAAAAACTCTTCCATTTTCATCGAAGATTTGTGTCATTCCAATTTTTTGGGCAAATAATCCAATCATATACTTTAAAAGCTTTTGAGAATCAACCCCGCCACGACGAGACGATTATCTCAAAAGTACATTATTTATTAAATAATACTTATTAAGTTGTTTTGATTTCAATATCCACACCAGCCGGAAAATCTAAAGACATCAAATCATCAATAGTTTTTGGCGTTGGGTCAAAAACATCAATCAGTCTTTTATGGATTCTCATCTCAAACTGTTCAAAAGATGATTTGTGAACATGAGTTGAGCGAAGAACAGATGTTTTTTTTATTTCCGTTGGTAAAGGTACCGGACCGACAACTACTGCACCCGAACGGGTTGAAATATCAATAATTTTTTTAACACTACGATCAAGAATACTACTGTCGTATGCTTTTAATCTAATTCCGATCTTAGTTTTAAACTTTGTCTTGTCGGTCATTATTTCAAGGTTTGAATAATTTTTTTATTTATTAATTTTTGTTACAACCCCAGCTCCAACCGTTCTTCCACCTTCTCTTATTGCAAATCTCATTCCTTCTTCGATTGCTACAGGTTGGATCAATTTAACTTTAAAAGAAATCGTGTCTCCAGGCATTACAATTTCGGTTCCTTCTGGAAGAGTTACCTCACCAGTTACATCAGTTGTTCGAATATAAAATTGTGGTTTATAACCTTTAGCAAATGGAGTGTGTCGTCCACCTTCTTCTTTATTTAATACATAAACCTCAGTATCAAATTCAGTATGAGGAGTAATTGAACCGGGTTTAGCAACGACTTGACCTCTCTCTATATCTTCTTTTTCAACGCCTCGTAACAAAAGACCAACATTGTCACCAGCTTTTCCTTCATCAAGCTCTTTTCTAAACATCTCAACACCAGTAACGACAGTTTTTTTAGTTGGTCTAATTCCAACTATTTCTACTTCTTCATTAATTTTAACTTGACCTCGTTCAATTCTTCCAGTCGCAACGGTTCCTCGTCCTTTGATTGAAAATACATCCTCAACTGCCATTAAAACTGGTTTATCAATTTCTCTTTTTGGTTCAGGAATTTTTTCATCCAAAGCAGTTATTAATTCATCAATCGCTTTAACAGCTTCTGGATCATCACTTAATGCTTTAAGAGCAGATCCTTTAATTACAGCGGCATTATCACCATCATATTCGTATTTTGTCAATAATTCACGAATTTCCATTTCAACTAGTTCTAATAATTCAGCGTCTTTAACTTGATCAACTTTATTAATAAATACAACTATCTCAGGAACTCCAACTTGACGAGCTAATAAAATATGTTCACGAGTTTGTGGCATTGGACCGTCTGTTGCAGCAACAACTAAAATAGCGCCATCCATTTGAGCTGCACCAGTAATCATATTTTTTATATAATCAGCATGTCCAGGACAATCAACATGAGCATAATGTCTTTTGTCTGATTCAAACTCACAGTGATAGGTTGCAATAGTAATACCTCGCTCTTTTTCTTCGGGAGCGTTGTCAATTTGGTCAACGGCTAAATCTTTTGCAAAACCTTTTTTAGCTAGTACATGAGTAATAGCAGCAGTAAGCGTAGTTTTACCGTGATCAACATGACCGATTGTACCAACATTCACATGTGGTTTACTGCGATTGAATTTTCCTTCTGACATTTTTTACCTCCAAAATATTATTATTAATTAAAATTATCCAATTTAAAAACAATTCCTAAACGGTTAATTTATATTATACATTATATCTCTACGATGTCAAATTAATTTATGTAATAATTCAGGCTAGATGTTGTTAAGCTATCAAATTATATATCTTTTTAATCAATTCGTCAATATTTTTATGTGTTATAGAGCTGATTAATAAACAATCATTTTTTTGAATAAATTCTTGCGATTGTTTCGATATTTTTAAGTTGTCAAAATCATATTTTGAGATGGTGATTATTTCTTTTTTCTTAATTAAATTTTTATCATAGTCTAACAATTCGTTTTTAATTGTTTTATAGGCTGTATTTAAATCCTCATTATTAATATCAACTAAATGTATCAATACTTTTGTTCTTTGAATATGTTTTAAAAATTTATCACCTAAACCTTTTCCCTTTGACGCACCTTCAATCAATCCAGGAATATCGGCTAAGACAAAAGTTTTATTTTTAATATTTAACGTACCCAAATTTGGATCTAGGGTAGTAAAAGGATAGTTGGCAATTTTTGGATTGGCTTTAGTCAATGTTTTTAGTAAAGTTGATTTACCACTATTTGGTAATCCAATAATGCCAATATCAGCTATCAATTTCAAATCAAGAATAAATTTTTTTATTTCTCCCGGTTCCCCACGAGTAAACTCTTTTGGCGTTTGATTAGTTGAAGATTTAAAGTGTGTATTTCCCAAACCTCCTTTTCCACCTTGGACAATTAACTGAATATCTTTTTCATTCACAAAATCATGACATAAAATTTGCTTATCTTTTTTTAATTCAAAAAGTTGTGTGCCGACCGGAACTGGTACAATTAAATCATCACCATTTTTACCTTTCATGTTTTTAGTTTTTCCCGTTTCACCATTTTGCGCTTGATAAATTTTTTTTCTGTGAAAATTTACTAAATTATTGAGTTCTTTTGTAGCTACAAAGAAAATACTCCCGCCATCGCCGCCATCGCCTCCCCATGGACCCCCAAATGGAACATATTTTTCCCGCCTAAAAGAAGCAATACCATCACCGCCTTTTCCTGCTTGAACTATAATATTTGCGCTATCTAACATAATAAATAAATTTTAAATTATAAATTTTTAATTTTGAATTACTTGAAAGGATAAACCACAGAACCATTAGATCTCATTTCAAAATGTAGATGAGGACCAGTAGAAAATCCAGTATTTCCAGAATATCCAACCAAAGAACCAGCTGAAACTGTTTGACCAATCCCAACAGATATTTTTGACAGATGAGCATATCGGGTCGTTATACCTCCACCATGACTTAAAACAACCGAAATACCCCAACCCCCACTCCATCCGTTAGTAATTTCAATAACCTGTCCACCTCCAGAAGCAACAACAGGAGTTCCAACATCTGCACGGTAATCAATTCCGGTGTGTCCACGACTAATACCACGAGATATTCCTTTTGAACTAATTGGAGTAATATAACCTCCTGGGCCTGAACTTGTATTATAACTTGACGACGCAGTTTGTTTGGATGAAGACTTTAGTTTCGCTAAATTTTTTTGTCGAATTATTTCTGCTTCTCTTTTCTTTTTTTCTTCTTCAATTCTTGCTAATCGTTCTTTTTCTTCTTTAATTCTATTAACTTCATCCAGCCAAGCCATCGAAACATCTGTGTCGTATGGAGGAATTGTTAAAGTGGTTCCAGGAGAAATATTTTCAGATTCGCTGGGAGATAAATCATTAGCTTCAAGAATTGTTGCAACGTGCAAATTAAATTTTTCAGCAATCTGTGAAAGCGTTTCACCCTTTGAGACGGTATATTTATAAGGTGATTCAATCGTATCTCCAATTGAAGGTTTCTCAATATATGATCTATCGGTTCCTTCTAAATATTCGATCAATTCATCCGGATTTTCATCAATAAAACTGGTATAGTTTTGTATTTCTGAAATCAAAGCAACAGAGTTGCTGTTCCCAACCTCAAGTAAAGTTTTATCTTGCGCCAAGACTTTATTTTTTGAAAAATTAAAGAGTAGTACTATAAATGATAATATTAAAACCGTTAAAGTTTGCTTTGTAAATCCTAAACCTAAGTTATCGTGCCAAATTTCTTTATAAAAAAATTTGGTAAATTTTGCTGTGTAATTTTTAATAATTTTTGTCATGTAATCTAAAAGTTCTTTTAATTAATTTTTTGAACTTTTTTGATAACTTTATTAATAATATACAAATCTAAAATATCACCGACTCTTATTTTATCATTAATATTAGTTTTATACACCTTTATTCCGTATTCTCCTTTTTCGTTTATTTCTTTTACATCGGTCGTATTACTTTTTAAATTGTTAATTTTTACTTTACCAATCTGATTTTCATCTCTAATAACTTTTGCATAAACATCAATTAACATTTTACCTTTGATCAATTTTCCTCCAAGAACTGCCGATTCGTTAGTTTGAAAAAAATCTTTTAAAATTTCAAATTTACCAATTATTTCTTCCACAACATTATCTTCAAGAAGTTTGTCAATTAATTGATTAATCTTATCGAATAATTGATAGATAATGTCGAAATAGTAAATATCAATACTGTTTTGTTCAGCTAATTTATTGATTTGTTGTGATTGTATGGTTTTAAAACAAAAAATAATCGCTTTGGATGCTAGTGCTGTATTAATATCTGATTCAGTTACATTACCAACTCCACTTGAAACAATTTTAATTTTAAAATCATGTGCATCAAGATTTTTTATGTGATCTATTATCGTGAAAATTGATCCAGTTGTATCTGCTTTTAAAATAATTGGAAAAGTTTTTAATTCAGAACTATCCGATATTGATTTAAAGTTAGTTAATTCTTGTTTTTTTTCGACACTAGTTCGAGCAGTTTTTTCATTTTCTGCAAAATGAAAATGACTGCCTATCTCGACAATTTTTTTTAAACCTGTAATTTTTACAGGACTTGACGGCTCAACCGAACTAGCATTTTCGCCTCGCCAATTAATTAAATTTTTAACTTTACCCCAAGTATTATCAAAAAATAGATAATCGTTTTTTTTAAGAATACCTTGCATTACAATTACTGTTGCTACCGGTCCATAGCCCGTTTCTATATGTGATTCAACAACATAACCTGATACAATAACTTTTTTATCAGCTTTTAAATCTAGTTTTTTAGAGATCTCAATTATTTTATCTAATAGTTGATTAATGTTTATTTTTTTCAAAGCTGATATTTCAACAATTTCAGTTTCACCTCCCCAATCTTTTGAGACTAAACCGTAACCAGATAGTTGACGTTTAACATTTTCTGGATCGGAACCAGGTAAATCAATTTTATTTATAGCAACAATAACTGGTGATTTTGAGTTTTTAGCTAAAGAAATTGCTTCGAGCGTTTGTGGTTTTACACCTTCAGTAGC
>LBRB01000002.1 GCA_000991185.1 Berkelbacteria bacterium GW2011_GWA2_35_9
AATGATAGGGTAATAGATTAACTTAGAAAGGAGTGTCTATGAAAGGATCGATTGGTGTTTCTACACATTTGAGATATATCTTGCCCCATCAAGATCGTTTAGCAAAAATAGTCAAACTTTCTCCAGAAGGCAGTAAACGATTAAAGTGGATTGATTATTATCAAAAATGTAATAATGTTTCTTTAACCTGTCGTCATTTTGGCATATCTCGAAGTTTGTTTTACAAATGGTTCAATCGTTTTAAACATCTGGGTCTTAGAGGATTGAATAATCAATCAACCAAACCAAACGCTGTCAGACTAAGAGAGATAGTTTGGAATGTTAGAAATAGAATAGAAACTTTGCGCAGAGATAATCCAGCTTGGAGTAAATATAAAATATCTTATCTACTCAAACGAGATGAAGGAATCATTATCTCGCCTTCATCAGTCAATCGTATCTTTCATGATAGGAATCTTTTTTGGTCTTCTCCTATATCCAAATCTGTTCGAGCAACCAAGAGAAATTGGAAGATAAGGAGGATTAGAGCGCCTAAAGAACTTCGAGGATCAGCTCCTGGTTCGTTGGTTGAGATAGATGTTAAAGTGTTAAACAACCTTGGTGCAACCAACTATCAATTCACCGCCATTGATACCTGTGTAAAGATGAAATACATCGAGATCTTTTCAACTAAAAGCGCTGTCTGTGGGCAGAGGTTTGTTGAACATATGTTAAATCACTTTCCCTTTCGGGTTAGACATATCAATTCCGATAACGGTGGAGAGTTCCTATCTGAATGTCATGCTTACTTAGAAATGAGAAAGATAACTCATTACTTCAGCCGAGCCAGAACGCCCAAAGACAACCCAATGGTAGAGAACACCATTAAAGCCGATGAGTATGAATTCTGGGTCTGGGGTAATCTAGCTACAACTGTTCAGGAGCTTAACAAAAAAGCCAAATTATGGATGGAGAAGTTCAATACCTACCGTCCCCATCAAGCACTTAATTATTTGACACCTATGGAGTATTATGAGAAAACATTATCAAGATAAAAAGTGTCCTCGATGTATTGGACCAGTGCAGGGTATTGCTTTTTTCTCAAAAGTATGCTATGATTTTAAAGTTGTGTTAATCTAATAGTCCATAGGACTATTTTCCATCCACAGGATGGTATAGAATGAAGGTTCTCGAGTGTCGATTCTTGCATCTTCGTTCCACCCACTAGTTGGGAACAAAGATTAAAGAGCGACATTTTTTAATATTAATAATCAATCGTTTGATTGATTGTCAGGATTTATTTTGGCTTACAAGAGCTACAAAAAGAATTATTCTAGAGGTTTTAGTAATCAAACTCGATATCAAAACAATCGTGGGAGACGAAATTTTGTCAACCCGGGTTTAAAAATTGATATTAATCGATTTATTAATCGTGCTCAAAACCTCGTATCTGAAGATACATATCAGTCAAAACATAAATTTAGTGATTTTGAAATCAACCCTATTCTTAAACAAAATATTTTATCAAAAAATTATGACTCCCCCACTCCAATTCAAGATCAAATTATTCCTTATGTATTACAACATCGAGATGTGATTGGTATTGCTAACACCGGCACTGGGAAAACTGCCGCTTTTCTAATTCCGTTGATAAATAAAATAATTCTCAATAAACAAGAAAAGATAATTATTATGGTTCCAACTCGTGAATTAGCTTTGCAAATTCAATCGGAATTATATTCATTTGGACGCAATCTCAATCTTAAAAGCGTTCTCTGTATTGGTGGCGCCAATATTAATTTACAAATTCGAGATTTACGCAGTAATCCAAATTTTATTATTGGAACCCCTGGTCGTCTGAAAGATTTGATTAAAAGAAAAGTTCTTTATTTAGGCAATGTAAATAATGTTGTTTTAGATGAAGCCGACAGAATGTTAGATATGGGTTTTATCCATGATATGAAAGAAATTTTATCATTGATGCCAACCCCAAGACAAACGCTTTTATTTTCAGCCACACTTTCATCTCAAATTGAACAAATTACGAAACAATTTTTAAGCAATCCCGTCAAAGTTTCAGTCAAAATTCGAGAAACCTTAGCTCATGTTGATCAAAATATTGTTAAGGTAACTGATCGCAACCATAAAATTGAAGCATTACATGATTTACTTAATCAACCTGAATTTGAAAAAGTATTAGTTTTTGGTGAAACAAAATATGGTGTTGAAAAACTTTCAAACGAACTCAAAGATCGTGGTTTTAAATCAACTGCTATTCATGGTAACAAAAGACAAGCCGCCAGACAGAAAGCCTTGAATCAATTTAAAAGAAATGAAGTAAAAATTTTAGTTGCAACTGATGTCGCCGCTCGTGGATTAGATATCCCCCATGTAAGCCATGTCATTAATTTTGATGTTCCAGCTAGTTATGAAGATTATATCCATAGAATTGGCAGAACTGGACGGGCAGGTAATCCCGGGAAAGCATTAACATTCGTAAGTTAAATATAAATTATGGAAATAAGAAATATTGCAATTATTGCTCATGTTGATCACGGTAAAACTACCTTAACTGATGCTATTATGCGTCAAACTGGAATGGTTGGTGAAAATAGTGAAAGCATGGATTCAAATGTGCTCGAAAAAGAACGAGGGATTACAATTTATTCAAAAAACACCTCTGTTATTTATCGTGATACCAAAATAAATATAGTTGACACGCCTGGTCATTCTGACTTTGGTAGTGAGGTCGAAAGAGTCTTGCGTTCAATTGACTCCGTTTTGTTAGTTGTAGATGCACAAGAAGGTCCGATGCCACAAACACGATTTGTGTTAAAAAAATCATTAGAACTTGGTTTGCACCCAATAGTTGTGATTAATAAAATTGATAAACCAGCCGCTAATTCTGACTTAACTTATGAAAAAGTTTTTGAACTTTTTTACGATCTTGGTGCAACCGACGAGCAGCTCGATTTTTCAGTCGTTTACGCAATCGGTAAACTTGGAATTGCTAAAACAAATCTAGACGATAATTCAACTGATCTCACTCCTTTACTAGATATAATTTTATTAAAAGTTCATCCAGCCAAAGCTGATTGTTCGGCTCAATTATTATTTCAACCTTTTAATCTTGGCTACGATAATTACTTAGGAAGATTGGCAATCGGTCGAGTTTATCAAGGTAATCTCAAAACTGGTTCTCGAGTTATTCTTAAACAAGAAAATACCCCTGACCAAACTGGTACTATTACAAAAATTTATACTTTTTCTGGCATTCAAAAAAAAGAGATTGAAACCGCTGTTGCGGGAGATATTGTAATGATCGCTGGTTTCCCAAATATAAATATTGGAGATACACTGTGTGATAATGAAAATCAAGAACCCCTACCAGCAATTACAATTGACGAACCGACAGTTTCTCTTCAATTTTTAGTCAATACTTCCCCGTTTGGAGGTAAAGAGGGTAAATTTGTAACTAGTACCCAACTTAGAGATCGGCTCAAAAAAGAACTTGAAATTAATGTTGGTCTAAAAATTGATTTTGATTCTGATCGTTTTATGGTTTACGGAAGAGGAGAACTACATATTGCAATTTTACTAGAAAATTTGCGACGTGAAGATTATGAACTTCAAGTTTCTCAACCACATGTAATTTACAAAAATATTGACGGGATAAAGAATGAACCTTTTGAAGAAGTAACGATTGATGTACCGCAAATAATGTCTGGTGTAATTATTGATAAATTATCGAAACGAAAAGGAAAAATGACAGAGATTTCTAATGAAGGAAGCCAAACTAGAATGATATTTGAAATTCCAACTCGTGGGTTTCTAGGATATCGAAATGAATTTATTATTGATACTAAAGGCGAAGGAATTATTTGTGCTAGAATGATCGGTTTCAAACCTTATGTCGGAGAGATTGTTAAAAGTAATTTTGGCTCAATGATTTCTATGTCAAATGGCAAAGCACTTGGATATTCATTAGCAAATTTGGAGCCTCGTGGTAGTCTCTATATTGAACCAGGAACAGAAATTTATGAAGGAATGGTAATTGGTAATGTGACAAAAGGCAACGATCTAGTTGTCAATGCTATCAAAGGCAAACATTTAACCAATATGCGTTCATCAGGAAATGATGATGCGATCATTCTTACTCCTCCAATCAAGGTTACGATCGAAAGAGGTTTAGAACTAGTCAAAAATGATGAGTATCTTGAAGTAACCCCAAAAAGTATTCGTCTACGGAAAATTTATCTCAACGAAAACGAACGCAAAAAATCTAACAACAATCGTTAATACAACCATTGCACACATCGTAGGTGTGCAATGGTTGTACAGAAGAAATCCCCCTTTTTTTCAAGGGGGATTTAATAATTTAGTTTTGTTTTAGTAAATATTTTATTACATCACTAACCGAATAGCTGTCTTCGGCATTATTCATCAAATGTTTTAAAAAACTTAGATCATCGCCAAGCGTAATAATCGCATGTCGACCGTCGTCGCCTTTTCCAACAGTTTTCAATAGTCCATTACATAGACAACGCTTATCTTGAGTATCTTCAATTTTTCCACCTTTTTTTAGATAAACAGATAAAGGTTCAGCTGGACAGCGTGAATTGATGTTTCCGTCTTGATCACGATAATACGTAACCAAATATCCTTTATCGCACTTTCTTGTATCGTTTTCAAAAACACATCGTTCAGATAGAGTATTTATCACTTCGGCAACTTTAAAAGGATAACCTGTTGGCGAAAAATCAGATGTTATAATAGTTTGAATATTGTTGTAACCATTTCGAAGTAATATTTTTTTTAGGTTTTGATCAATTTCAGATTCATTGCAAAGTGCAAATATCGATCCAATCTGCACTCCAGATGCGCCAAGCGAAATTGCATAAGCAATTTTTTCTGGTGATGCAAACCCTCCGGCTAACCAATAAGGAATATCTAAATCATTCAACTTTTCAAAATTAACGATATCTTTTTCGCCATAAATGAATTCGCCACCCTTATAACCTCTCGGGGGAGCATTATGTCCACCAGCACAAGGCAATTCAACCACAAACCCAAAAGGCTTCTCTTTAAAAGTTCTAACTAGAATATTAGCTAATAGGTTAGATGAAATAATTGGCAAAAATTTAGGATAAAATAGATCAGATAATTGACCACCAAAATATTCTTTTGGATTAAATCTTAACCAATATTTATCTTTACTACCTTGAATATTTATATTGTATTTTACTTCTTCTCCTTCAATAATTGATCTGATTAATTCTGGAATCTGGTCAGGAATTCCTGCTCCCATAGTAATACAATCAATTCCAGCTAATATTGCCCCAATGAGCGAATATATTAATGGCACCTGAATTTTTTCTAAATAATTAATACTAACTGGATTACTATGCCCCTGTTTTGCTAACCAAACAACAGCATAATTTCCACAAATAGTTAAATCAACAAAATCAGTTGAAGGATTTAAACTTAATTTTGGAACTTTTTTATGATCAGAAGTTCCTTTTTCGCAATACCATTTCCTAATCACTCTTTCCGAGATCTCTGGAAATGGAAAATTATTTAACGCTCGTAAAAAATGTCCACCCGGATCTCCATTTTGGAGGTACCAAGCTAATATCCGATCGAGCGCAATACCGGAAATTGTTCCCATACATTGTTCATGTATAGAAACCGCTTGCGCCAGTTTATAACCACTAACCCAAGCGCCCATTCCGCCTTGAATAATCAATGGTTGCTTCATACCTCTCACCTCCTCTTAGATCCAGATTTGTCCCTATTATCAATGAACAACTATATTTAATAGTACATTAGGTACTAAATATTATCAATCATATATAAAGAAAGTATCAATAGCCTCTATCCCCTTTCCTATATTTAGGTTTAAAGATCTTTTTGTTTTCTAAAAACAAATTGTTAATAACATTTGCAATTGCAACTCCTATTCGAGTTGAAGTATAGCCACCTGGTCCGGTGTTTACTTCAACTTTTTTTATACTCTTTTTATCTTCATCAAACTTTGACTTTTTAAAAAGTTTTAAATACTGATCGGTTTTATCATTATTAAAATATTTATAACTTTTACTATTTTTTTCAACTATCAGTTTATTATTCTCAGTTGTATCAATCAATAATTTCATAGTTAATCTTTCTCATATTTATATTTTTCTCATTATATTGAATATTAATCATAAGACTTCCTTTTGGCATATTAATTTTATCAGCCCACTCAACCAATACAATATTTTTTGCTTGATTCTCAATAATTTCTTTAATCACTATATCAGAATTATTTGACAACCGATAAGCATCAATATGTACTAAATTGCAATTTAATTGTGTTCGATACTTTTTATAAATTACAAAAGTTGGCGAAGTTACTGTTTCTTTCACTCCTAAATTCTTGGCTATCTGTTTAATAATAGTTGTCTTGCCAGCCCCTAGTTCACCCACAAAACCAACCACGACACCAGGTTGGAATTTTTTTGATATTATGTCCGTAAATTTTAGACTTTGATTAATGTTTTTAATATTAATTTCCATAATGTTGATAAGCCAAATATTGATAAAACTAATATATTATTATAACTATTTTTGCTCTCTTTATCAATATTTTTCACGCCTTTAATTTCCACATCAGTTTTTTGATATTTTTCAATCAATTGATTATTTTTGTACTCAGATTTTGCAACTGAAATATTTTGATTATTATTGCTATCTAAACTTATTATTGCGTCACTAACATTATTGAGATCTGAAATATTTTGATCGATCTCTTCTTCCCATATATATTGATTATTTTGATAAAAATATCTTAACCCCTCTCTGGCTTTTTCGTATTCTAATTTTGAAAGTATTTCATTATCATAATTAAACAATGTTAAACTTTCAAAACCCGAATTATTTAAATTTATTTTTGTCTCGTTGTATTTAAGAACAATTTTTTCTTTATTATTAATAATTTTATTTTGAAAAGTAAATTTTTTACCACTTTTATCTTTTAAGTAATAATTATTTAAATCAACCGACTGTTGGGATAAATTCTCAATGGTAATCTCTTCTTCCTCACCTGTTTTGGGATCTGGCAAAATAGAACTAATAATTATATTGGAAAGATTTTTGTATTGACATTTTAAATAATCATTTTTTTGACACAAAACTTCACCATCCCCACTATTCTTAAAAATAATTTTTAATATTTCAGTTAGGTTTGGATCAAGAATTCTAACCTCATCGCCCGAATCATTTAATATTATTTTATTATTTAATAATAATTGATAATTTTTTTTAGGTAAGATTGTAAGATTATTTAATTGATATGGTTGGCTACCTCCATCTTTATCGTCGATATAATAATTTTCAAGGTCAATTATTTCATTTGAATTATTAAACAATTTTACATATTCATTTTCATCATTATTTGGATTGGCTAAAATTTCTTTTATTTCTAAATTATCAAATTTTTTGAAAAAACAAATTCTATTTTCAATTAATTTTTCAATATTATATTGATCGGTAATTGAGAATAATAAATTATCACAACTAGTCTTATTATAATTGAAACTAAAATTGATAATATCATCTTGAGTTTTTTGAGCTGATATTTCTTGATTTGAATAATTTAATTTAACTTCAAGATCTCGTTGATCATTATCAACAAATATATTTTCAAATTGAAAAATATAATCCTTATTAATTTCATAATTGACTTGATTATTTAACAATTTAATTTCTGGTATAAATATATTTTTTGCTTTAGGGGTGCCAAAATTATTATCGCAATTTTCTAAATTAATACAGACATAACTAGACTGAAAAGATTCACTATTTAATCCATCTTTAATACCGATTCTCTGCATTGACCGGTATGGTTCAGTTGAACCAAAAAATGGGTCGTTATTATCACCGATTGAGTCAATTTCTTCTAAATTGTCTAAATTATTTTTTAGTAATCTGATATACAATTCTGAGTTTGAAAGTGATAACGATGATGAAGTAAAATCTGGGTCAATATTTAATACTGATTGACCGTTTTTAAAGCTATAATCTTTATCATTATTCGCTACTAAAAAATAATCTTGACTTTTAATAACTCCCGAAAGAGCTATGTATTTTTCTCCAGATGAAGTCAATAATGAAATTTGATATTCAGAAAGATCAATATCGTTATTTGAATTATTATACAATTCGAGCCATTCATCAGCACTAGATGAGGTTGAGCCTGCCCAATTCACTTCCGAGATAAAGAGATCTTTTTCTTGTGCATTCGCAAACTTAAAACTACATAATAAAGTTAGTACTAAAAAAAATAAACTCCAAGTATGATTAATCTTGTGTATGAATATTTCTTAATTCCATTATTTTTGAAGCGATTTTTTGTGGATTTGGCATCCCTTTAATTATTGTCAACTCTTTCGTCCCAGCTGTTTGAATAATAATATTACCAAAATTAAAAAATGTTGGAATAAAACCAGTTACATGAGCATTGATATCTTCGATTTGTTCTAAATTAAATAATAATATTTTTCTTGAAAACATTCCTGATTGATCAATTGAAATTACATTATTTTTTGTAACCAAAAGAAGGTCATAATAATACGAAATCAACTCGGATGTAAAAACCAACAAATAGATCATGTAGTAACAACTGGCTGAAAGAAGTAGAATGTTAATATTTGGATATTTGAAAATAGGAATTTCCAAAGAAAAAGCAATGATTACAATTATTATTGGTAAAATTGATAGAATTACAAAGACAATTATACTCGGTAAAATTGAAAGAATGTGCCTTCGACTTTTAATAATAATCGATTCATCGTAAGCAATATTTTCAAATGTTGTAATCATAATTTACCAATCTAGCAATAATATTCCTAACACCGATAAAGTTGTTATGACCGTTGCGACACTCACAACCACCCGGATAATAATCGGCGATGAATCGCCCTTGATGCTTTTCTTCCAAATATAATTAATGTAATAAACTAAAATCAAATAAAAAACAATTAAAAATAAAAAATATATTCCTAGAATTAATCTTAAATAATTCATAATAATTTGTTGACTAAATTATTACCTCTTAAATATTTTACCGCTTTTTCAGTTAATTTTCTACCTCGATTTGATCGGTGTAAAAATCCAATTTTCATTAAATATGGTTCAACCACCTCTTCTAATGTCTCTTTTTCTTCTCCACAGGCTGAAGCGATAGTCGATAAACCAACTGGACCGCCATTAAATTTATCGTGAATAAAGTTTATTATTTTTTGATCGAGCGGATCTAATCCAATCGAATCAATAAGTAAATGATTCAAGGCTTTATTGGTTGTCTCAAGGTCAATCCGTTTTCTTTTTTCTACTTGAGCATAATCCCGAATACGACTCAATAATCGGTTGGCAATTCTGGGTGTTTGGCGAGATCGTTTAGCAATTTCCTCCAACGCATCTTCGTCTATTTCAATACCCAATTTTTTACTATTGATTGCAACTATTTTTTTAATTTCTGGTATAGAGTAAAAATCTAACTGATAGACTACTCCAAATCTATCTCTTAAGGGACTAGATAAAGAACCGATTTTTGTGGTGGCACCAATTAAGGTAAATTTTGGAATTTCTAATCTTAAATTTTTGGCAGCCGGACCCTTGCCAATAATTATATCTAAACAAAAATCTTCCATCGCCGGGTAAAGAATTTCCTCAATATTTCTTGGTAAACGGTGGATTTCGTCTAAAAATAAGCAATCTCCTTCCTCTAGGTTAGTCAATAGAGATGCTAGATCGCCAATTTTTGTCAATGCCGGTCCAGATGAAGTCTTGAGATTAGCGTTAAGTTCTCTTGCAATGATATTGGATAAAGTTGTTTTTCCAAGTCCAGGAGATCCATGTATAATTACATGGTCAAGTGGTTGTTTTCTTTGCTGAGCAGCTTTAATAAAAACTTCTAATGAGCGTTTAATATTTTCCTGACCGATATAATCTTTCAGTTGTTTAGGTCTTAAAGAAACATCAATAAACCGATCGACTTTTTCTACTTTGTCATTATCTTTTTTCATAAAACAAATATATCATAGTACCTTAAAAATAAGTAATAGTAATTAAGGAAGATAGATCAATGGATTAACCGGAACACCGTCTTCTCTGACTTCAAAATGAAGATGGGAACCATCTCCACTCCCGAAAGCAATCGCAAAACCAGTATTTCCCATATATCCAATTAGCTCACCTCTTTTAACTGTATCACCTTCTGAAACGGTAAAACCGGATAAATGACCATATAGAGTTTCAACCCCTGAACCATGATCTAGTTTAATATATAAACCATAACCATAGGTACTTGATCCACCTGTAAATGAGACCGTTCCGTCTGAAGCTGCTAAAATAGAATCTCCGATCTGTCCATCAATGTCAGTGCCAGTATGATAAGATTGAACTGGCGTTGGAACTCCAAAATTAGCTGTTATTGCCCCAGAATTTGGCCAAGAAAAAACCATATCACCAACTTTTTTATCTCCGGTTCGTTTATTTCTTGAACGAGCTGATTCAGTAATTCTATACAGCTCACTATTAATATTCGTATATTCTTTTTTAGCATCTTCAACAATTTTCTCAAATTCAGCTTGTTGAACACGCACGTCTTTCAATAATCCTCTTTTAGTATCTTTTTGGCGATCTAATCCAAACTTGAATTTTTGCTGTTCGGTTTTAATACTCTCTAATTCATTTCTCTGCTTTTGCAAATCTTCTTTTTGTTTGATCAATTCATCTTTAAGACGATTAATTTCAGCAATATTTTTTTCCAATCTTGCTTCTAACGCTGATAGATAGGATGTTTTGTCAACTGCTTCGGATATAGAATTTGAGGTAATTAAACTCAATATACTATTTGACGATCCAATTTCATAAATAACTTTAATCGTGTCATACTGTTTAGTGATTTCTTTATTTAGTTCGCTCTCTTTTTGAACAATTTCTTGCGTTTTAGTGCTGATTGTTCCTTCCTTTTCAACTATCTGAACCCCTAAAGTACTAATTTTTTGTTCGGTTGATATTATTACAGCTTCTAAATTTTTTATCTCTTTGGCGATTCGTTCTGCTTCAGCTTTTTTTTCGGCAGCTTTTTGTCGACTAGTTAAAATTTGTTTTGAAAGTGTAGTTCTTTTAGCAAAAAGTTCTTGTAATTGTCTATTTAATTCATCGATTGATTGAGCTTTCACAGATGAAAATGGAATAAATAGACCAATGATGATGAAAATAGTAAATATTTTTTTCATACTATATTTTTAAATACTTTCTTAAAGACATTATAGTTGAAATCAATGAAATGAATAAACCAGTCAGTAATTGCCATCCAATTAAAACATAAATATGATCAAATAAAAACTTTTCTAAATCATATTCCGTGATAGATAAATATTGAAATGCCAATGATTGGATTACCCTAAACCCAACAAACAAGACTAATGTTGAAATAATCGTGGCTAAAATTACATACATCACCGATTCAACTAGAAAAGGTAACCGAATAAACGACCAGGAAGCACCGACTAACTGCATGACCTCAAGTTCTTTTTGTCGAGCAAAAATAGTTAAACAAATAGTATTAATTATTATGACTAACGCAATGATGATAAATAGTAGACTAACTAAACTTCCAACCCATCGAATAAAACGACTCATATTTAACAATCGATCAATAACCTCTTGATTGTCTTTTGTTGAAATATGATCAAGTTTAAGCTTAAAAGCAGGTGTTGAAAAATAATCCGAAATTGTAGCAATATTTTCTGGATCTTTAGTCTTTATTTTCAAACTTCTCGGTAATATATTATCCTCAGGTTTTAACAGCTCTTTTATTTCATTCTTAATTGGTAGTAATTTAAAATAGCTCAATGCCTTCTCCTTATTTATATATTCAACCGTTTCAACATCGGCTCGAGCTTTCAATTTAACCTGATAATCAATGATTTCAGCTTCAGAAACTGAATCTTTAAAATAGACTGATAGATCAATTTTATTTTTTGCAACATTGATAACGCTCGATAAAATCAAATTAAAAACTACAAACGAAGTGATAATTATCAATGTCAAGGACATCATTAGTGTCGCAACGGTCGAAAGCCAACCATTTCGATAAAAATTTCTCAAACCTAAAAGAATAATTCTTTTTAGTTTAACTAAACCGATCATTTTCCGTACCCTCCAGTTTTTCTATCTTCAATTAATTTTCCTTTTTCAAGTTTAATAACTCTTTGGTTAATTTGATCGACAATATCTTTGTTGTGAGTGGCTAAAATTACAGTTGTACCCGATGAATTAATTTTTCTCAAAAGATTAATAACATCTTGAGCTGTACCTGGATCTAAATTTCCGGTTGGTTCATCGGCAATCAATATTTTTGGACTGTGGACTAATGCTCTTGCAATACTGACTCTTTGTCTCTCCCCTCCTGATAGACTATTAGGGAAAACATCAGCACGGTCCATCAAACCAACTAAATTTAATATTTTCGGAACTCGGTTTTTTATTTCTTCATCACTCGCTTCAGAAACTTCAAGCGCAAAAACAATATTCTCAGCCACAGTTCTGTGATCAAGCAATTTATAATCTTGAAAAACTACTCCAATCTTTCTTCTAAAATAAGGAATTTGATATCTTTTAATTGTCGCAATATTTCTATTTGCGATGTATATTTGCCCATGACTAGGAATTTCTTCTCTGATTAAAAGTTTTATGACGGTTGATTTACCTGCACCAGACGGACCAACTAATGAAACAAATTCTCCCTCATGAATTCCAAAAGATATCGAGTCTAGTGCGACAATTCCACCAGCATAGTTTTTTGTTACACCTTCAACACTAATCAATGGACGATTTTTATTTTCTACAACATCAACTCTAGTATTTTTATTAAATGCTCTCATCCCTCCCCTAAATTAATTGCTTCACTCTATATATTCTATTGTTATTACACTCATTTGTCAATTATTTTATTTTTCTATTTTCTCATCCCATAACCGAATCACACCTACGATGTGTGATTCGGTTAAATATTGTGTGTTTAAAAAATTCATATTATTGACAAAAATACACAATAATTATATAATTAAGGCAATTTCTTGGAGGTGCGAATATGAACAGTCCGTCTAATAAGAATATATTACTTGTTCCATCTGGGTCAATGCACCCGAATGGTCCAGGATATAGTACGGAAATTAGATTGAATGAGGCAATTAGACTTTTCTGTCAATATCCTTTCGACTATATTTTCTGTTCAGGTGGAATCACATCAAACTATGAAAATATACCTGCGTCTGAATTAATGAAAATATATCTAATAAAGCATAATATTCCCGAAAAACAAATCATCACTGGTTGCCACAATTCTCGTGACAGCTATGAAAATATTCAAGAATTGCTTGCTTGGCTAAAAAACAATATGGGAATAAATCTTTCATCTATTAACTTAACTATTGTTTCTAATCTTGATCACTTAATTCGTTTTGAAATTATTTGTCGACAGGCTAGTTTTAAACGTTTAGATTTGCATATTGTGGAAATGCCATTGACCATACCAGATAAAATTACTGAGATGGTAAAATTTCTAATTACTATGTACGATCCAATTGGAAAAAAATTTATTAATCGATATGCGAGAAAAAAAAGGACATTTTGAATTCTTTTTCCCCCGCCACAGCGGGGGTATTTTATTCAAATACTTTGCAAGTAGAACCAATCCCTTGAGAAGCTAGAGTTTGTAATTTATAATATGCCGGTTTAAAATCTCCATCTTTTTCAACAAGCCCAAATTTACTCAATAGAATATTACTTGCGCTTGAATATTCTGGATCATTATAATTGTCAATAATTTCCTGTGCAGTTTTTAAATCCTGGCTATAAAACCACAAAGTAGCTTGAATACCATTATTAAGCGCTAAAGTAATTCTTGTTTGAAGATCGTTTGCCTGATCGGCTTGAAATTGGCTATCATTTAAAATATAATTTTCAAACTCTGTTGATCCTGGAATTGGATTTGGACCAGCTATTTCTGTTGATATTATCGGTTTATTGCAATTACTTTCATTCAATACCTTACTTGTCCATTTAACTCGATTAGGTATCGATGCTATTGTATGATAAAGATGAATATCGACCATATCTATTTTATTACAGTTATTTATTATTAACTTAGAAAAATTGATCGCAATATTATTCCATTTTTCTTGTTCGTCCGGATCGCTAAGTTGTATATGATTTAATAAATTATCAAATTCTGATCGATGAAAATTTATTCCTGGTGAAACAATAACTGCATTCGGATCAATTTCTTTTATGGTTGTATAGGCTGCATTAAATTCATCTAAATAATCTATCTCATTAGGATCGTCAAACGGTCCATTGTAAAAAACAGTATCCCAACGAGGTGTAGCAAAAACTTCATTGCCAATTTGCCAAGCAGTTACAAAATCTTTTCCCACGGTCACAATATCACGAACATACTCTTTATATTCACTCAAATTTTTTGGTGGACAATTAGCTTTCGGTCTGAAAGTTGCATATAATTTATCTGTAATGTTATGTTGTTGTCTAAAAACAGGATCGTCCATAAAACATTTTGTTTTGGTTGGATGGTTTGAATCAAGCGTAATTATTATTTTAACACCAGGGTTTCTTTGTCGAAATCTATCTAAAGCTCTAATTTTTGGAGTTAATGTTCCGCTGTTGCGAAATTCCTCCCATTCAGTCCATACGATTGGATACCTTGTCCAACCAACCCTTAAATCTTCTGCCATCTCTGGATTAACTAACCCAAAAACACCAATTCTATCAGATAATTGAGGATTAGGCGTTATATCAGCATTCGATCGATTTAAAATAACAAAAACTGTAATAAGAATAATTATTCCAACCGCAACTAGAAAAAGAACCTTTTTTCTCTTCATATTATGAATAGTATCACAAAATTGTTGATATTTATACTCGTTTAGGCTAAAATTAGTTTTATGCGAGAGTAGTTTCCCGACGATTATAAATGTCGGGACTCCGACTGAAACGTCGGAGCAGTGAAAAGATATACAATTTAAGCGAGAGTAGTTCATCGGTAGAACGTCTCCTTGCCAAGGAGAAGGTAGCGGGTTCAATTCCCGTCTCTCGCTCCAAATTACACAGACCTGGTGACCGAGTGGCTAGGTAGGAGTCTGCAAAACTTCGCACGGCGGTTCAATTCCGCCCCAGGTCTCCAATATGTTATAATTCACAAATATGGAAAAAGTAATTCAAACAATACAAGTTGTCATATCAATCGCATTAATTGTGGTTATTTTAGTTCAACAAAAAGGAACTGGCTTGGGTGGTGTTTTTGGTGGTCAAGGCAATGTTTATCGAACTAAAAGAGGCTTTGAAAAATTTTTACACTATCTAACTATTGTATTAGCGATTGTTTTTGTTACACTCTCTCTAACGAGATTTTTTGTGTAAATATGATTAATTATAGTTTTAAAAAGTTTCTCCGTTCGTTCGATAAAAAAGAAAAGATTACATTGTTTATTGCAGTTGTGGTTTTTTTAAGTGCTATTTTTGGGAAAAATATTTATCTAAAAATCACAAACACACCGATGCAGCCTAGGGATGGTGGTGAATTTACTGAAGGTATTTTAGCTCGAACCGACAGAGAGGTTGAAAAAAGTTTTAATAATTTAGTAAATTTTAGCTTACTCTATCTAGATGAAAATATGACGATACAAAATGGGTTAGCTTCTAGCTATGAAATATTTGATGGAGGTAAAAAATATTTGTTCACACTTAAAGACGGTATCAACGCAAAAGAACTTACTCCTATTTTTAATGCTCATACAAAAATAAAAAATAATAGTATTAAAGCCGAAACTACTGACGACAATAAACTACAAATCACTTTAGAAAAAATCTACACTCCTATTATATACTATTTCACTGAACCAATTTACCCTTATGGACCGTACAAAGTCGCCTCGAAAACTCCTGAGTCAATTGAATTAATCAGAAATGAAAGATTCGTTTTACATTCCCCATACATCGAAAAAATTAAAATTAAAATCTATCGTAATCTTAGCAACCTTGAAAAAGCTTACCGTGCACAAGAAGTCAACTCGGCTCTAAATGTTTTTGAACAAAATAATGCTAATAAATATATTCTTGAATTACAAAAAAGAGCTGTTTTTTTCTTTAATCTTGAACAAATTCAGGACAAAAATGTTCGTACTAAATTGAAAAATAATCAAAATATCAATGGTAGCTTAGAAATTAATTTGACAGTTTTAGACACACCGACTTTGTTTGAAAAAGCTCAAAAAATAAAAGAACAATTTGCACCACTTGGAGCAACAGTCAATGTTCAAACTATTAATCAAGATGATTTTAATAACTTGGTTTTATCAGATCGATTATACCAAACGCTTTTAGTTGGGATCGATTTTGGACGAGACCCAGACCCATATCCATTTTGGCATTCGTCTAATATCACTGCTGATGGGCAAAACTATTCACAATACTTTAACAAAAAAATCGATCGGATGTTAGAAGATTCTCGTTTGGAAATTGACAATAATAAACGACAAGCAATCTACTCTCAAATTGAAGAAATTGTAAACAATGATGCACCAGTTATTCAATATGAAAAAGAAAAATTAGAATATTTTGTCGATAAAAAAATAAAAGGGATTTTGGTAAACCAAGGCATAACTGAATCCGACCGCTTCTCAAATGTTTGGAATTGGTATATCAAAGAAGAACGAAGAAAGTAAATTAATCTTTTTGGCGCAGTGGTGAAATTGGCATACACGCTAGCTTCAGAAGTTAGTCCTGTTTTCAGGTTGAGAGTTCGAGTCTCTCCTGCGCCACCAAACGATTTTATCTTGCCTATGGAATAATTAAATAGTATAATCATCTTATGATCGATATAAAATTAGTCAGGGAAAATCCGGAAAAGATTAAAAAAGCAGTTAAAGACAAAGCTCGAGATGTTGATATTGACAAAATAATTACTCTTGATAACGAACATCGATCTTTAATAATAAATATTGACAAACTTCGTCATCAACAAAAACAGTTTGGGAAAGATGAAATTGATAATGCTAAAAAAAATAAATCTGAATTAAAAGAGTTAGAAGAAAAAAGCAAAATAATTGAGATTGAATTAGAAAATTTATTGGCTCAAGTTCCCAATCCAGCTGATGATTTTGTACCAGTTGGTGATGAATCAATAAACAAAATTATTGACACAGTTGGTGAAATTCCAAAGTTCGATTTTAAAATTAAGGATCATATTGAGCTGGGAGAAAAACTAAACATTATCGACATAAAAAGAGCCTCAAAGGTGGCTGGTTCTAGATTTATAGCCTTGAAAAATGATGGTGCAAAATTACAAATGGCAATTTTTCAATATATAATCGACAAAATCACTAGTAAAGGATTTGATTTTGTTCTACCCCCTCACATTATCAACCATCAATCGATGCAGGGTATGGGTTATCTAGAACATGGTGGCGATCAAGAAACTTATCACTTAGAAAAAGACAATATGTATTTGATTGGTACTAGTGAACAAGTTTTAGGACCGATGCGATCAAATGAAGTATTTAATGAAAAAGACTTACCCTACCGGGTTTGTGCTTTTAGCCCATGCTACAGAAGAGAAGCTGGGAGTTATGGAAAAGACACTAAAGGTATGTTTAGGGTTCATCAATTCCATAAAGTTGAAATGTTTAGTTTTTGTAAGCCTGAAGATTCTAAAAAAGAACACGAATTTCTCTTATCTCTTGAAAAAGAGATCTATGCTGAGCTTGGAATTCCATTTCAAGTTGTTTTAATCGCTTCAGGTGATTTAGGTGATCCAGCTAGCGCCAAGTATGATTTGGAAGCATGGTTTGCTGGACAAAATAAATATCGTGAAATCACTAGCACCTCAAACACAACTGATTTTCAAGCTCGTCGTTTAAATATTCGCTATAAAACTAAAACAGGAAAAAATGAATTAGTTCATATGCTTAACGGGACTGGCGCATCCGATCGACCTTTTATTGCTATATTAGAAAATAATCAAAATAGTGATGGCTCAATCACAATTCCAAAAGTACTCGTAAAATATTTTGGAAAAGATAAAATTGAAGTTAAGTAAATTTGGTTGATAATCTTATTTTATTCTGTTAAAATTATGATTGTTTATGTTTAATAATCTATTTTCAAAATTATTTGGTAGCAATGAAACTGAAATAAAAAAATTTCAACAGATTGTTGATGAAATTAACTCATACGAGGAAAAATTAAAAAAATTATCTCTATCCGAGTTAAAAGAAAAAACAGTTGAGTTCAGGAACCAACTTTCAAAAGGCAAGTCTTTAGAGGATATTTTACCCGAAGCATTCGCTACGGTTAGAGAAGCTTCTCGAAGATCAATTGGGCAAAGACATTACGATGTACAGCTAATCGCTGGCATTGTTTTACATCGTGGCAATATTGCTGAAATGAGAACTGGAGAAGGAAAAACTTTGGCTGCTACTTTACCATTATATCTTAATTCGCTCTACAAAAGTTCCCACTTAATCACTGTAAACGATTTTTTAGCCAAATTTCAAGCTCAATGGATGGGAAAAATTTTTAATACACTCGGTGTCTCAACCTCCGCTTTAGCCCATGAAACTTCCTTTCTCTATACACCAAAAAAACAAGATGTCAATGATAAAACTTGGGAATATTTAATAAACTGCGATCGAAAAAAAGCCTATCAAGCCGATATTGTCTATGGAACAAATAATGAATTCGGTTTTGATTATCTTCGAGATAATATGGTAGTTGATAGCCAACACGCTGTTCAAAATGAATTATATTTTGCAATTGTTGATGAGGTAGATTCGATATTGATCGATGAAGCCAGAACTCCATTAATTATTTCCGCTCCCGCCAGTCGCTCCGCATCACTTTATATGGATTTTGCTAATTTAGCTAAAAGGCTTGACTCAATAGATTATATCATCGACGAAAAAGCCAGAAGTGTTGCCATCCAAGATAGCGGAATTGAAAAATTAGAAAAATGGTTAAGTGTTGATAATCTTTATGCACCAGAAAATACTCAATTAGTTTATCATCTAGAAGAATCGTTAAAAGCGCAATATATTTTTAAAAAAGATAAAGATTATGTAGTTCGCAATGGCGAAATTATTATTGTTGATGAATTTACTGGACGATTAATGCACGGGCGTCGCTATAGTGAAGGACTTCATCAAGCAATTGAAGCAAAAGAAAATGTCGAAGTTAAAAAAGAATCTGAAACTTTGGCAACAATTTCATTTCAAAACCTTTTTCGTCTTTATGAAAAATTATCTGGAATGACCGGAACTGCTGCTACTGAAGCAGAGGAATTTTATAAAATTTACAAAATTGATGTTGTTGAAATTCCGACTCATCGACCAATGGTGCGCAGAGATCATAATGATAAAATCTTTAAAAATGAAGAAGCTAAATTGAATGCTATTGTCGAAGAAATATATCAAAGAAATAAAAAAGGGCAGCCGGTATTAATCGGCACTATTTCAATCGCAAAAAATGAAACTTTAGCTTCACGATTAAAAAAACGTGGGGTTAAACACAATCTGCTTAATGCCAAAAATCACGAAAATGAAGCCAAAACCATTGCTCAAGCTGGACGCTTAAATGCCGTTACGCTTGCAACTAATATAGCTGGTCGAGGAATTGACATAATTTTAGGTGGCACGCCACCTAAAAAAATTCAAAATTATCAGCCAAAGGCTGATCCGCCTCTGGCGGAAAAGTCCAAAGTTCAAAATAAAGAGAAAAAAGACGAAGAGTTGGGACTAAAAACTCTTGCAATTCTTGACCGAACAATTGATGAATGGGAAAAGGAACATAAACAGGTTGTCGAACTGGGTGGGTTATTCGTTTTGGGAACTGAAAGGCATGAATCACGAAGAATTGATAATCAGTTGAGAGGAAGATCTGGTCGTCAAGGCGATCCTGGAGAATCTGTCTTTTTTGTCTCGATGGAAGACGATTTAATGCGTATTTTTGGCGGAGATAGAATGAAATCAATGATGGATAGGCTAGGACTTCCCGACGATCAACCAATTGAAAATAAGTTAATATCTCGGTCAATTGAACAAGCTCAAAAGAAAGTTGAATCACATAACTTTGATATCAGAAAACATATGTTGGAATATGATGATGTTCTAAATCAACATCGACAAGCGATCTATAAAAAAAGAAAATTAATTCTTGAAGGTTGTGGGATGATTGATTCAAAAAGGGTCAGGGTGGTTGGGGAATTAAAGTCAATTTTAAATGACGATGAAATAAAAATCGTTAATGAAAAACTAAAAGAATATGGTCAAGAAGTTTATAATGAAGTTGTTAGACGAATATATTTATCTGTTATCGATCGTCACTGGATTGAACATTTAAACTCTATGACTGAATTAAGAAATGGAATTGGTCTGCGTGGTTATGGTCAGAAAGACCCACTCATTGAATACAAACAATCCGCCTATCATTTTTATCAAAACTTAATCAGATCAATAGAGAATCAAGTTGCGGAAATGGCACTTAAGGTTGAAATTAATCCAATTCAATTGCAAAACATAAAAGGACCAATAGTTAATAATAAAAAACATAATATTATTGAATCAGGCGGAGAAGAAGAAGCTAGTGGTGGTACGATTGAAGAAATTAACGAGGAAATAAAACAACTTGAAACAAAGAATAATTTATCTGACACTATTATCACAGTTAGAAAGAAAAGTGATAATCACTCATTTAATACACCATTAACCGCTATTCCAAAGGTAGGTCGTAATGAATTATGCCCATGTGGAAGTGGAAAAAAATATAAAAAATGTCACGGTAAATAAAAATAATTGGTATTATGCTATATAGTAGAGTAGTGTTTTAATAAGATTAAATTAAATCGTTATGGCAAAAATAAATAAAAAAATAAAAAATCAATTGTTGCAATCAATCAAAAATAATAAATTGATAGATGATAATTCAAATCTTAAAATATCCGATCAGGATTCATCTGATATTACTGGGAAAGATGATAGTTTTTTTCCAATCAATCAAAAGGATTTGCTAAAAGTTTTTATCAATACGATTTTAATCCTTGCAATTCTAGCTGGTTTTTATTATCTCCAAAATAGAACTAACTATTCAACTGAATACACAGAAAAAATCCGAACCTATTTGCACTTTTAAATCCTTAACCATGCTCCGCAACCTTCAAGGTTGCGGAGCGGTCAGGTTGGGTTTAAAGGTTTTCTTCCATTTTGGGACGATATTGTAACGCTTCAGTCAAATGTTGACTATTGATTTGTTGACTATTTTCGAGGTCAGCAATAGTTCTTGCTATTTTTAAAATCTTGAAATATCCACGAGCAGAAAGTCCTAATTGATCGATAGCATTTTTTAATATATTTTTTGACTGACCGTCCAGTAAACAATATTTTTTAATTGCTTGTGATGATAAATCACTATTGATTTTGTCTTGTCTGTTTAGTTGTATTAATCTCGATTTTTCTACTCTATTTCTTATTGATTCTGAACTTTCAGCAACCGCTTCTTTAGTTAATTTTTCAAATGACAATCTTGGAACTTCAATGTGTATGTCAATTCTGTCCAGCAATGGACCGGATAATTTTTTACGATAGCGAATAATTTGAAACGGAGAACAGATACAATTTTTTTTACTATCATTTAAATATCCACATGGACAAGGGTTACATGCACCGATAAAAATAAAATTAGCCGGAAACACCAATGTTCCCTGCGCTCGAGAAACCGTAATTTTTTTATCTTCTAATGGTTGCCTTAATGCTTCTAAAACATCTCGACGATATTCCGGTAATTCATCAAAAAATAATACCCCTCGATGAGCTAAGGTTATCTCTCCCGGTTTTGGGTGAGTACCACCACCAACTATCGCAACTGACGAAGTTGTGTGGTGTGGATTGCGAACTGGTCGATTATAAATAAGCGGTTTTGCTTTTGAAAGCAACCCTGAAACAGAATAAATTCGACTGACCTCTAAAATTTCTTTATCGGTAAGTTTGGGTAAAATAGTTGCAAACGCTTTAGCTAACATACTTTTCCCCGAACCGGGCGGTCCGGACATTAGTATATTATGCCCACCGGAAGCTGCGATCTCAAGGGCTCTTTTAACCTGCTCTTGACCCGAAACATAAGCGAAATCGCTTTCACTAATTACACTTTTTTCAACTGTTTTTTTATCATAAGTATATTTTTCAATTGATTTTACACCATTTATGTGATCAACTAGATCTCTTAAATTACTGACCGGATAAATATTTAGGTTTTTTATTAAACTTGCCTCAGAAGCATTGTCGATCGGAATAAATATATTTTCAATTTTATTTCTTCTCGCTTCAAGCATAATTGACAAAATTCCTCTTACTGGACGAGCTCGTCCGTCTAATGACAACTCACCTAAAAATAATGAATTTTCAAAATCAAAATTTTTTTCAAGCTGACGATCAGCCTTTAAAATACCAATTGCAATTGCAAGATCGAACGCTGGTCCTTCTTTTTTAACATCTGCCGGAGCAAGATTAATTACAATTTTATTTCTAGGAAATTTTTGTTTTGAATTGACAATAGCGCTTTTCACTCTTTCTCGTGATTCCTCCACCGCTTTATCTCCCAAACCAACGATTACTAATCCAGGTAAACCTTTTTTGACGTCTACTTCCGATTCAACCAAAATTGCATTCAATCCGACTACGGTTGCAGAATTTATTTTTGAAAAAGCCATAGGTCTATTATAGTTTGATAATTGGGAAAATCAATAAAACATTTAATAATTCTAAAATAATTACTGTTAATGGCACTCCAATAGCCCAAGGCGTTTTTATTGCATGTGCAACACTTCGTTTTTTTATTACCATTTGATAATAGATCGAAATTGGAAGACTAAATAATAGCATAAAAACAAGCCACCAAACTATTAAGGCTGACAATTTAATGCTTTTCTCGACTGTTTGCGTATCGGCAAAACTGGATAAACCTCCCATCTGAACGCTTAATAAAAATATTGAAGATAGGACAACAACAAAGACAAAAGATGTATATTTGTGCAAACTTCCAATTTTATATTGAGTTTTTTGATTTTTTTCAGGTTGTGGTCGAGACCAAGATGAATGACATATAAAACATTGATAATTTTGTTGACTAGTATCAACTGGATGCATAATTTCGCCATCTTTAGGGCAAATCACTTTCATATAGTCTATTATAGCACAAAGTCTTGCACATAGGTTAAAGCTTCTTCCTTATTTTGAACCCAAACTATGTCTTTATTTGACCTTAACCAAGTCAATTGTCGACGAGCAAATGAATGTATTTTAAACTTTAAAATTTGGATCATTTCATCTTTAGAATATTTCGCTTCTAAATATTCAGTAATAATTTGATATTCGAGTCCAAGATTTTTTAGCCAATTTTTTGAAACCCCTTGATCGATTAAGTCCCTGACTTCCTTAATCATACCTTCATCAATTCTCCCCTCAACTCTTTTATCGATACTAGAAAAAAGTTTTTCTCTATCAATTTCAATTCCTAAAATTAATGTTGGATAACGATAATCTCTTGACATAACCTGTTCTTTTTTCAGAGTTTTTTTACCCGACAAAATATTAATTTCTAAAGCTCTAATTAGTCTTCGCTTATTATGAATATCAATATTATTTGCTCTATCTTCATCGCACGATTTAAGTAAATTATATAGTTTCACAATACTCATTTTATTTAATTTTTCATGCAATTTTTTATCTGTTTTTAGGGCAGGAAATTCTCTTTTATAAATTATTGCATCCATATAGTAATTACTTCCACCAACCAAAAGTGGGATTTTATGGTTTTGTATTATTTTTTCAATTGTTTTTAAAAC
The DNA here is from genome assembly GCA_000991185.1 of Berkelbacteria bacterium GW2011_GWA2_35_9. Classification (GTDB taxonomy): domain Bacteria; phylum Patescibacteriota; class UBA1384; order GWA2-35-9; family GWA2-35-9; genus GWA2-35-9. The sequence continues at coordinate 23,939 of LBRB01000002.1, forward strand.
TATAGATTGAAACTCAACGACAGAAATACTTTCGCCTGGGTTTTTAATATCTAATAAATGTTGAAGAAATGTTTTATCCTTACCCGTACCGATGTCTAGTTTTTTAAAAACCTGACGACTATCAATTGAAATCGCTTCAGTGTTTGGCAACGCATTTATTATATATTTCGCAACGCTAGATTTTCCGCTCGCTGTCGTACCAACAATAGCAATTAATTTTTTCATTGCTTTTTTTTACTGGCAATGATTTTTGCAATTCCTTTTACTGACCGACCGGAAACACGATGAATTTTTTGAGCACTTTTTATTCGTAATTTTTCTTCTAATTTTTCGAAATGCTTTCGATCAATTTTCGTCATTTTATTATTGCTATTTTGTCACCAACTTTTATTTTATTTATTTCAATTTGATTATTATTTAGCTCAATAACTTGAGATACTTTTTGTGGACTAGAAACTGAAACTATCTCATTGCTCGATTGCTGAGGAAGATGATCTATCCCAACGACAGTACTGCCATCAACCCATAAAATTGCTAAATCAATCAAAGTGTTTTTATTCCAAAAACTAATATTATTCGATTCGTCAAATTTGAAAATCATTCCTTGATCATCTTTTAATTTCTTAACATTCTGTAATCCTTGAGATCTTTCTTCGTCGCTATCCGCAACCCACATAGTATATGATTGTTGGTTAATAATAATATTTGTTTTTTCCAAATCAATTTCATTTTTAAATAAAAAATAATAACCGATTTGAACAATCAGCACAAACGCAATCAACCAAACAACTATTTTTTTTAAATCCATAAATTGGTACCCGGGGCGAGATTCGAACTCGCACGAGGTTTTAACCTCACAAGATTTTAAGTCTTGAGTGTCTACCATTCCACCACCCGGGCGACGATACTCTTATTTTACAAAATAATTAACATTTTATCAATAATCTGATAAAATCTAACTTATGAACCAACCTGTTTTAAATGAAAACGATTTAAAAAAACTATTCAAAACTCCTAAAAAGAAAAGTCAGTATTTTGAAATCTATAAATTCTTAATAGCTTTAGCAAAGTTTTTTCTCCTTTTTATATTCTTTTTTTTCATCGTCAATTCCCCAGCTTACATAAAACAAATAGATTATTTCTTAAAAACCAATCTATTAAAAAATGGTTACAAAAACAGACTCGTCAACTTAACTGATTTAGCAAAAAATACTCCAAGCGATAAACAGATCGAAGTAATAAAAAAAGCCCAAGAATTAGAAAAAGCTAAAAAAGAGTTTGAGCTTAAATTAGTTAGTTTGATTGGCGAAAACCAATTGATCGCCCCAAAAATTGCACTCAAAGCTCCAATAATTTGGCAAAGTGACACCACAAATATTTTAAAAGATCTTAAAAGTGGAGTCGCTCATTATAAAGGCTCTGGTCTACCTGGTCAAAATAACAGTAATATTTTTATTACAGGTCATTCATCCAACTTTATCTGGGATGACGGTAAATTCAAACAAGTTTTTGCTTTAATTGATCGATTAGAAAACAATGATAGAATTTATCTTGTCTATGAAAGTAAACCTTATATTTTTGATGTTGAAGCTAAAAAAGTTGTCTCTCCAAAAGAAGTTGAGGTTTTAAATCCACAAGATCATTCATTAATTTCTCTAATGACTTGTTATCCAGTTGGAACAACGCTCAATCGTATGATTGTTCAAGCTCGACAAATTTACCCAACTGAAAACCCAACGATTAATTTTGAAATTCCCAACGATCTATTATCTAATCAGTTACCAGCTATTCGATAAATTACTACCTGATTTTTAGAACTATTATTTCTTCCCCACTCTTAACTGCTATTTCTGACTCGTTTAGAACGATGAAATTGAACTCATTTTTACTTGAATAAATTTCTTTTTGGTCAGATTCATCTTTAGAAAAAACCACAATTTTATCGTCAATGTGAGCAATCAAGTATTTATTTTTTATCAACCAGTCAACTCGATTAATATTTTTCGTAAAACGAGTTAAGATTATATTCTCATCATTTGATATTAAATATAACTCATTTTTTTCAATTAATAAATTTTTTGGTTGTTCATATTTGTCAAATTTTTCTTTTTCAATAACTTTTTTTTCAACAATAGGGTTTTTGTAAAATAAATATATATCTTCTAGATTGATTGCTTGTCCTGCATCGAGCTTAAAACCTTCTTCCCAATCTTGATAATCTGTATAAGAAATTTTAATATCATACCAATTGGGTGGCAATTTTGTTAATCGAGATGGGGTTAATTTTTTATATAATTTTCCAGAAAGATATATTTTAGCATCTTTGGGATTTGTTGATATTGATATCAAGCCTGTCTTTTCAAAAGTTAATTCACGCCAATTTACAATATAGCCACTGGCATCGACAACAATCAAAAAACTAGCGCCAATAAAAATTACCGCAATTATGAACCAAAAAACACTTAAAACTAAATGCAGTTTTTTACCTATCATAATTAGTCTCTATGTTATATGATAATATAAAATCATAAAATAATGAAGTCTATATAAACAAGGAGTCAATATGTCAAAATTTATTATCAATGGTCCATCAACGCTTAAGGGTGATTTTGTTCCATCTGGTGCAAAAAATGCAGCACTAAAAATGATCGCTGCTAGTTTATTGACGAAAGATAAAGTTATTTTAGAAAATTGTCCGGACATCACTGATGTTCACTCGCTGATTAGTTTAATGGAAAGTTTGGGAGCAAAAACAAATTTTCAAAATAATATTTTAGAAATTGACCCATCGGGAGTAAATAAATTTCGTCCAGATGATGATGTTGCTAAAAAAATCAGAGCCTCGATAGTTTTGGTTGGTCCACTTTTAGCTCGTTTTAATAAAGCTCAAATTGCCCATCCCGGTGGTTGTCTAATTGGCAATCGTCCACTCGATGCTCATATGGATGTATTTCGTCAATATGGAATAAAAATAAACTATAAAGATAAATATTACAGCTTTTCAACCCCTATATTGACTGGGGCTAAAACCTTTCCTTGTTTATCTGTCACTGCAACCGAAAACGCTATTATGACTGCAGTTCTTGCCAAAGGCGAAAGTACGATTTATGCAGCGGCTGCTGAACCTGAAATAAAAGATTTAATTTTAATATTGCGATCAATGGGTGCAAGAATCAGAGGTGCTGGTACACATAATATTTCGATCGAAGGGGTTAAAAAATTATCCGGTACTCGTTTTCGAATTATGCCAGATAGAATTGAAATCGGAACCATTATCTGTGCCTCATTAGCAACCGGAAGCGAAATTACTATCCATGATTTCCGTGAAAAAGATATGGGTAATTTTATTTACAAATTAGAATCTTTAGGGGCGAAATTCAAAATCGAAAACTCAAAACTGACTGTTTTGAAATCAAAATTAAATTCAGGACGAATTGATACTCGAACTTATCCTGGATTTTCTACGGATTTACAATCCCCAACAGCCGTATTATTAACCCAAGCAGGTGGTGTAAGTCGTATTTTTGAAACACTTTTTGAAAATCGTTTTAACTTTATCGCGGAGCTTAATCGCATGGGAGCAAAAATTAAACAAATCAATGATTATGTTATTGAAATTGACGGACCAACAAAATTAAAAGGAGCAAACATTGAAAGTAGTGACTTAAGAGCAGGGGCAGCATTAGTCATTGCAGGCTTGATTGCTGAAGGAAAAACTGTTATTAATAATATTGATATATTCGAAAGGGGTTATGAAAAATGGGAAAATAAACTTTCCAAACTAGGAGTTAATATTATAAAAGAAAAATAATGTTAAATAATAAAATTGGTATAGACTTAGGCACGACAAATATATTAGTCTATTTGCCAAACAAAGGTATTGTTGTTCAAGAACCATCCGTAGTGGCGGTTGAGTCAAACGGTAGAAAAATAATGGCAATTGGTAAAGAAGCCCATAATATGCTCGGTAGAACACCCGATTCAGTTACAGCTGTCCGTCCGCTATTAAACGGAGCAATTGCAAATTTCCGAGTCACAGAAGCAATGTTAAAATACTATATTAATCAAGTTGTTGGGAGAATTCGTTTTACAAAACCAGAGGTTATGATTTCTGTTCCAGCGGGAATTACATCAACCGAAAAAAGAGCCGTTATTGACGCTACTATTAATGCCGGTGCAAGAAATGCTTATTTAATTAAAGAGCCAATTGCAGCTGCTTTAGGTGCTGATATTAAAATTTCAACTCCAAGCGGGCATATGATTATTGATATCGGTGGTGGAACTACTGAGGTAGCAGTTATCTCACTTTCTGATATTGTGACATCTTCTTCGGCTCGAATTGCTGGTAATCAAATAGACCAATCGATCGTTTCCTATATCCGTAAAAAAAATAAATTAATCATTGGAAAACAAACAGCTGAAGAAATTAAAATAAGAATTGGTTCTTGTCTCCCGTTAGAAAAAGAGCTCTCGATGGAAGTATCCGGCTCAAATAGTATTACAGGTCTACCCGAAAGCCAAATCTTAAAAACAAATGATATTATTGATCCAATAAAAAGTGTATTAAATGATATTATTTCAACCATCAAAAATGTCCTTCAAAAAACACCGCCTGAATTGGCAAGTGATATAATGGATAAAGGAATAGTTATTACTGGAGGATCAGCTCATCTCAGAGAAATTGAAAAACTTTTGACAAAAATCATTGGTGTCCCCTGCCAAATTGCTGACAATCCAGAAACGTGTGTCGTCAAGGGTACAGGGATTGCGATCGGACACTTAAGTGAATATAAAAGATCATTGTTGTGGGGTAAATAATGCTTATTGGAATTGATGCATCTAGAGCAGTCAAAAAAGAAAAAACTGGTACTGAATATTACAGCCAGGAAATTATTCGTCGTATTATTAATTTATCCACAGAAGATAAATTTATTTTGTATGCTCCATATTTACCAGGTGACAATAACTCACTAAATAATCTTCCGAAAAATGCCAAATGGAAAATTATGCCTTTTCCACGACTTTGGAGCCAAATTCGACTTTCGTGGGAATTGATGTTTTCCAAAGAAAAGCCATATGTTATGTTCGAACCAGCTCACACAATTCCATTTTTTGCACGGGGTAGAATGGTAGTCACAATTCATGATTTAGGTTTTATGAGCCGACCAGATTTATACCCTTTTTGGGAAAGATTATATCTCAAATTGAGTATGTACTATTCAGCTAAACGAGCTAATAAAATAATTGCCATTTCGGAATATACAAAAAATGATCTAATTAAATTTTTTCGAATCAAACCTGAAAATATTGAAGTTATAGACCTCGGCATTAATACAAAAAAATTCAATTTGGAAAAACCTGAAACAAAATTGCCTGAAAATATTCGCTATCCATATATTTTTTATATTGGTCGCCTTGAAATTAAAAAAAATATTATTAATTTACTGAAATCATTTGAGATTGCACTAAAAAGTAATCCGAATTTATCGCTTGTACTATCTGGAAAATGGGGATACGGAAAAGAAAAAATTGAAAATATTATTCAAAGTTTTCCACCCTCTATTAAGGAAAAAATTATTATTACTGGTTATATTAATGATGAAAAATATCTAACTATTTTGAAAAATTCGGCTGTTTTATGTTTAGTATCCAGCTATGAAGGATTCGGAATGCCTATTTTGGAAGCTATGGCTTCAGGAGTTCCAGTTATTTGCTCAAATACTTCTGCCCTACCTGAGATTGCTGGTAATTCAGCACTTTTAGTTGATCCTAACAAGCCGGAGGAAATTGCTCAAGCTTTTATAAAAGTAACCCTAAATCCTGAATTCAAACATAATTTAATTAGTAAGGGTATTGAAAATTGCCAACGATTTGATTGGCAAGTATCAGCCCAAAAAACATTAGAAACAATTAGGAATGTCTATTAAATATCGCCATAAAACAATCTTGGGTGTTAGGGTTGATGATGTTGAGTTAAATCAAACCATTGATTTCGTTAATATAGTCTTGAATGATGATCATTGTCATCAGATCGCTACTATTAATCCTGAATTTATTGTTGAAGCTCAGAAAAATGAACAATTTCGTCAAGCGTTAAATAATTCTGATTTGAATATTAACGATTCAATTGGGATTAAAATATTTGGTAGAATAAAAAATCGTATTCCCGGTGCTGATTTTATTTATCATTTATTTGAATTATCTTTTCAGAAAAAATTGTCATTCTATTTTTTAGGAGGTATTGATGACACTGCAATTAAAGCAACTAAAATAATTAAGGATAAATATTCAAATCTTGAGATCGTGGGAGCGGAAAATGGAGGTGTTGTTGATATTGATAATCTTATAAGCACAAAAGATATTATTGCCAGAATCAATAAAGTTGAACCGGACATTTTATTGGTTGCATTTGGTCATCCAAAACAAGATATTTTTATTGATTTTTGGAAAGAAAATCTGAAAGCAAAAATAGCGATAGGAATCGGTGGTAGTTTAGATTATATTGTCAAAAGCCAAATCAGAGCTCCAAAATTATTTCGGGAATTGGGGTTAGAGTGGTTGTGGCGATTAACGCTTGAACCAAAAAAAAGATGGCGGAGAATTGTCAACGCCGTTTGGATTTTCCCAAAAACTTATGTTCAAGCCGCCCTTAAAAATAGATTTAAATAAGACATAAAAAACCCGGTACCTGTCTTGCGACTGATACCGGGAATCACGATTCTAATTATTATTACTTCTCAATGATTATTGGACAGACAATCCCCTAACTTCTCTTTTAAATTTTGTATCTTTATTACCAATGATATCTATTAATTCTTGATATATTAATTTTTCACTTTCCTTAACATGTTTTGGAAATTTATCATTCCTTGAAATTTGGTCATAATAGACTCGAGCCATTCCTTGACTCGTTGCTACCATTCCAAATCGATTTGCAAAATTAAACCAAATCCCAACTGCAATTTTAATATCACCATCACCTAGTTTTTCCTCTGCTCTTTTAATTCTTTCAATCAACTCATTTGTTGTCGAAAATTCTAATAAATTATTTTTTTGCATCAAATCATAATCATGCCTTGGCAACTTTCGACTTTTATCATTATAAAAGTCCCCAACTAAATGGCACAAACTTTCCCATTTAATAAGATCGGGACACAAAAATATACCTTCTTCTTCATGATTATAAACTTGATATTCGTGTACCTTTTGAAAAGTTAAATATAGAATACCATTATCAGAAATGATAGCAATTTCAAAAATTGTAACTTTTCCCCTTGAATCCAAATCAATAATTTTGAAATGATTTTCAGGATAAGTTGTGTATGGTATATATATTTGGTTGTGAATCTTAACTCGTACTCTTTTTTGATATACACCAAAAATCTTTCCCTTAGAACTCACTACTTGCCGAGTAGATCCTCGGAGAGAAGACTTTTGGGTAATATTTTTCTGTTTATCTATTTCAACAGCAATCAAACTACCTTTTAGAGTATGTATTTCAATAAGAAATGTAGCGTCATGATCAACATTTTCAAAAATTAACCCTGTTTCATAGTCATATTCAATATCTTTCAAAAGCAAATTATTTTTTCCCTCTTTAGATAGTTCTTTCTTTAAATATATTTCAAAACCAAAATACTTTTGTTTTTGAATCAACTGCATCTCCCACTTCCTTTCAAGATTCGAATATGGGTAGTATACCCCCAAAACAACCATTTGTCAAGAACAAAGTAATGCATTAAATTCCTGAACTTACCTAATCGCTAAACTTATCAATCAAACAATGACACATATGTGACGATCGGTATATTTGTGTCATTTATTAATGGATAACGTAGTACAAATATTTATTGTTATTATAGTTTGATTAGTTTAAATACAAGTCTAAATATCTTAATGTACGAGTATAAATGTGTTTTGACATTTCTATATTGTCTTTAAGGTGACATTTCTATATTGCGCTAACACCATTTATATTTTTACTTTAAATAATTACAATTATATGATAAAAATAAATAGTTAGGGGCTTATAGCTTCCCGACGCTTCAGTCGGGATTCCGACATCGTAGATCGTCGGAACAATTGTAGAAGTATATCGTGAAAAAGTAAAATAGGGCTGTTAGCTCAGTTGGTAGAGCGCCACATTCGCATTGTGGAGGTCGCCGGTTCGAATCCGGCACAGTCCACCAGGCATTTATATTGACAAATTAATGTTTTTGAGATAATATAAATAGTGTACAAGCAACTCTAGATTATGAGTTGTTTTTTTGATAACATAAAGCTAAAGAATTAATCCAAAGAAAGGACACTATGGCAATATCACAATTCATGGCAGCAATCAATCAGATCGTAGATGAAAAAGGTATTGATAAAAAAGTTGTAATTGAAGCGCTTGAATCAGCGATTGGCGCTGCTTACCGAAAAGATTATGGCAAACCTCGACAAATGATAAAAGCGATTATCAATCAGGATAGTGGTGAATTTGAAATTGTCAGAATTTTTGAAGTGATTGAAGACGATATTGAAGTAGAAAATGAGGAAGCACAAATTTTTCTTAAAGATGCTAAAAAGAAAAAGAAAAGTATTAAAGTTGGTGATGAAATCACCGAAAAACTTCCTTACCACGATGAATTCGGAAGAATCGCCGCCCAAACCGCTAAACAGGTAATTATTCAAAGACTTAGAGAAGCTGAAAGAGATATTGTTCTTGAAGAGTTTAAACAAAAAGAAGGCGAATTGGTATCAGCCACAATTCAACAAATTGAAGGAAAAAATATTATCATTAATCTTGGGAAAACTAATGGTTTAATGCCCGGTTCTGAACAAATACCCGGAGAATATTATCGCATCGGTCAAAGAATGAGAGTTTTGGTAAAAAATGTTGAAGACACTGTTCGTGGTCCGAAAATTATTTTATCTCGTAGCGATGAAAAATTTGTGATTGAACTATTTAAACTTGAAGTCCCAGAAGTTCAATCGGAAGCAATTGAGATTAAAGCTATTGCCCGTGAAGCAGGATCAAGAACTAAAATTGCTGTTGCCACCAATGAAGCATCTCTTGATCCAGTTGGCTCGTGTGTTGGACAAAAAGGCGCTCGCATCCAAGCTATTTTAGCTGAAATTGGACAAGAAAAAATTGATATAATTTTATGGGATGATGATCCAAAAAATTTGATTGTCAACTCCATGTCACCAGCCGAGATTGAAAAAGTAAAATTATCTAAAAAAGAAAAACGAGCAACCGTGATCGTACCAGAAGATCAATTATCGTTAGCGATTGGGAAAAATGGTCAAAATGTAAGATTAGCCAGTCGTATTTCTGGTTTTGAAATTGATATACCAAAAGGTGATAAATTATTTAAAAAGTCAGATGCTCCAAAAGACCAGAAGTTTGAAACTGATAATAACAAAACGGATGCTTCAAGCGATGATTTAAATAAGAATGAAGAACTAATTGAAGAAAAAACCGATACAAAAAATAAATAATTACTCTAGAAAGGAGATTTATGGACCCGAAAATTTTGAAAAAATTTTCGGAAACTTCAAAAAGAATTATTACATTTGCTCAGAAAATTGCCAACGATTATAAAAAAGCGATTGGTAGTGAGCATCTGCTTTTGGCAATTCTAACTACTCCCAATACTATCGCTAGTGAAATTTTAAAAGATTATGCAATCGGTTTTGAACAAATAAAATTGATTATTTCTAATCAGTCAGAAGTTGGTATTGCTTCAGCCGGAATTTCTGACGAATCAAAAAAAGTTCTTGAATTATCGGTCGAAAAAGCGATTGAAACAAAACAAAACCAGGTTTCTCCTGAACACATTTTATACGCATTAGTCACTATTAAAGATTCAAATGCATATAAAATATTATCTCAACTCAATGTTGATCCCGAAAAAATCAAAGAAATCATCAATGAAATACTGTTTGACTTGGGACAAGTAAAAATGACTGCTCAAAAATTTATTCAGGATAATTTTTTCCCCGCCTTTGACATTGCTCCATTCAACCAAGGTCATAAAAATTCTGATCGTTTTCAAAAAAACAATAAATCTTACCTTGAAAAGTTTGGAGTTAATTTAACAGAACAAGCAAAAAATAATTTACTCGACCCAGTTTTTGAAAGGGACGAAGAATTATTTAGAGTTTTACAAATATTAAATCGTCGGACTAAAAATAATCCAATTTTAGTTGGACAAGCAGGGGTTGGTAAAACTGCGATTGTCGAAGGATTGGCTCAATTAATCATCGAAAAAAAAGTTCCTCAAACAATTCTTAATAAACAAATATGGCAAATAGATTTAGCGCTTTTGGTTGCGGGAACGACTTTTCGAGGTCAATTTGAGGAGAGGATCAAAGGTCTTTTAAAAGATATTGAAAAAAATCCCAATTTAATTTTATTTATTGACGAAATTCACACTTTGGTCGGGACTGGAAATTCCGAAGGTAGCATGGATGCCTCGAATATTTTAAAACCAGCTTTAGCCAAAGGAAAAATTCGTTTAATTGGAGCTACAACTGATGATGAATATCGTCAATATATTGAAAAAGATCCAGCTCTAACCCGACGAATGCAAAAAGTATATATTTCCGAACCGAGCCTTGAAACAACTGAAAAAATTCTACAAAAAATAAAAATAAAGTACGAAGCTCATCATCAAATAAAAATCCCGGATCAATTAATTCCGCACATAGTTATGTTGGCTGATCGATATATTCATGACCGTAATTTTCCCGACAAAGCAATTGATATTATTGATGAAGCGGCAGCCAGTGTTCAACTTCAAAATATTGACCAGCTTCCAATATCAGTGATCGATCAACTTCAAAATAAATTAGACAATATTCTAAAATTGAAAGACCAGGCGATTCAAAACCAAAATTTTGACAAAGCCGCTAAAATACGAGAAAAAGAGGTTGAAATTTTAAAACAAATTTCTATAGAAAATAATCAACCAAAAAAAGTTAAGTTTTCCAAAGCAATAACAATAGAAGATATTTATTCAGTTATTAGTTTGTGGACTACAATTCCAAAAGAAAATATTTCACATAATATATCAAAAAATTTATCCCGTCTTGCATTAACAATTAGCCATTCAGTTATAGGTCAAAAACATGCCATTGACTCGATTTTTTCAGTTCTAAAAAGATCTTTTTCTCATTTATCTAATATTGATAAACCGCTTGGATCGTTTATTTTTACTGGTCCCTCCGGAGTTGGAAAAACATTTTTAGCATCACAAATCGCTCACAATTTATTTGGTTCGGAAGATAATTTAATCCGATTTGATATGTCTGAATTTTCAGAAAAACACACCGTTTCTAGATTGATTGGCGCTCCTCCAGGGTATGTTGGCTATGAAAATGCGGGAGAGTTAACCGAAAAACTTAGAAAAAAACCTTATAGTTTAATACTTTTTGACGAGATTGAAAAAGCTCATCCGGAAGTAATAAATTTACTTATGCAGATTCTTGATAACGGTTACTTAACAGATTCGATGGGTAAAAAAATTAATTTTAATCAATCAATCATAATTGCTACTTCTAATCTTAGTGTTAATGGAAATTTATCGACGAATATAGGTTTTAATAGTCATAACAATAGCACCATTATCGAAAGTAATATTATTGAAAAATTAAAAAATCATTTATCTAATGAATTAGTCAACCGTTTTAATCAGGTGGTTATTTTCAATGAATTAACTGAAAATGACTTAATCACTATCATAAAACTTTGGATTAATGAATTCAATAATAATAAAGCCTTTGGCTATTCGATTGAAATAAATAAAAACAATTTAAAATATATTATTAGTAAATATTATATTAATAAAGAAGGTGTAAGGTCTTTACATAAATTTTTTAATCATGTACTGGAAAGTAAAATTCTCGATTTAGATTATGGTAAAATCAAATCAAAAAAAATAAAACTCAAAATTAACAATTTTGAAATATCAATTACTAAAAAATGAGCATCGAACAAGAAGCACAGAATCTAATCGAATTGTGTAACCACTTAAACGAAAAAGAGCTTTTGAAGTTAAATAAAACAATTAAGTATGCTATTCAAGCTCATCAAGGACAAAAAAGATTTTCGGGCGATCCATATATTATTCACCCTTTAAAAATTGCTCAGTATTTAGCTAGTAAAAAATTTGATCTAATCACTGTTCAAGCTGCACTTTTACATGACACTTATGAAGATTGTGGAATTTCTTTAAATGAAATCAATAAACTGTTTGGAAAAAGCGTCGCTCAAATTGTCAGCGGTGTTTCTAAATTAGGCGAAATTCGTTTTAGAAAAAATTGGTTTTCGAACGAAGAAATTGTGATTAAGTTAACAAATTTTGAGAGACAATCTGAAACGATAAAAAAAATGATCTTAGCAATGAGTAAAGATATTCGTGTAATTATTATCAAGCTGATTGATAGAGCTCATAACATGGAAACACTTCAGTTTGTTCCTAAAGAAAAACAATATCGAATCGCCAAAGAAACAATGGATGTTTTTGCACCAATTGCAGATCGATTGGGTATGGGTGAACTGAAAAGTAAACTACAAAATTTAGCTTTTCCTTATTTGTATAAAGACGAATATACCTCGTTTATTAAACTTTATGAAAAAGCCACTAAAAATAGAGAAAACTATTGTTTAAGAATTCATAAATCACTTTTGAAATTGATAATAAAAAATAGCCTCAACGCTAAAATAGAAGCAAGAATTAAATCTGCATACTCAACCTATACAAAACTAAATCGCCACGATGGAAATTTTGAAAAGGTGTCCGATTTAGTTGCGCTTCGAATCATTGTTGAAAATGAAGATGTCTGTTATCAAGTGATGGGATTAGTCCATAAGCTATATCGACCAATTCCCAATAAAATTAAAGATTATATTAGTCAACCAAAACCGAACGGTTATCAATCGCTCCACACAACCGTTTTTGGTCCAAACTCTCAAATTCTTGAAATACAGATTAGAACTAAAGAAATGGATCGCCAAGCGAAATTTGGGATTGCATCTCATTGGCACTATAAAGAATTTTCAAAACAAGGATTTAGTAATCGTAGAATTACGAAAACAATTCCTTGGATTAAAGAAATGGCAAAATGGAGCAGAATGATTGAGGATATTGATGAATTCTCACTATCAATGAAAACCGATTTTTTTTCCGATCGGATATTTGTTTTTACTCCTAAGGGAGATGTCAAGGATTTACCAATAGATTCTTCGCCAATTGATTTTGCATTTTCGGTCCACAGCGAAGTTGGTTACTCAATGATCGGCGCAAAAGTGAATGGAAAAATTGCTCAAATTTCTTCTACTCTCAACAATTCCGATATTGTCGAAATCCTAACCACTAAAAAACCACTTGGTCCCAAAAGAGATTGGTTAAATTTTGTTAAAACTTATAATGCTCGTTACCACATTAAAAAGTACTTAAAAAAATATCAGGCATGATGGTTGCCAATAATATGTTGCCAACCATGGAAAATCAATAATTCAACTTCTTTTTCTAAATTATTATTAAACAGATGACTATTTGTTTTTGCTACCTCGGGGCAAATAATGATTTGATGCAATGAACCTTTTTTTTCATCAGTAAATGTGAGAATATCAGTTTCTTGATCTAAATTTCGATATTCATGATTGAGTTTTTTTATCTCATTTCTATCAATAAAAACGACCTCTACTTGATAATTTTTATTAATAATTTGTTCTGAGAACTGGAACAATTTTTTTTCATTAAGTTTAACACTGCTAAGGTTTTTTATTTCAATCACGAAAGTTTCTCTTTTACAATTTTTGAGACAACCGATCCATCGGCTTGTCCTTTAACTTGTAACATTACTTGCCCGATCACTTTCCCCATATCTGAAATTCCTTGAGCATTGGTTGACTTAATTGCACTTGCAATAATTTCTTCTAATTCGTTTTTTTCCATTTGTTTCGGAAGGTATGATTTTATAACTGCAATTTTTGCTGATTGTTCTTGTGTATCACGATCGTTTTTTTCCAATGAATCAAGCGTTTCGTTAGCTTGTTTTAATTCTGTTTTTATGACTAACAATATTTGATCATCGTCAATTTCACCATGATTGATAATTTTTTTATTTTCAATCGAGGCTTTAATTAATCTCAAAACCGATGTCTTTAAAACATCTTTTGCTTTCAATGCAGTAATCAAGTCAGTATTAATTTTTTCTTCTAACATCATTTATCCTAAATTTGAATAATCTTCCATTCGGCTAATTCTATTTCTCCGAACCGCTTTTTTTCTTCTTAAATTTCTAGAAACTTTTTTTTGTCGTCTCTCTTTTTCTCGTGCATCCGAAAGTAACCGTTCAACTTGAACGATTCGATTAAATCTTCTAATTGTAACTTCAGCTGATTCTGGGTTTTTTCTTATCATTATTAATTAATTTTCACCTTACCTTCAGATTAATTATTATTCATTTTACCCAACTGTCGCCCACCTAATAAATGAAGGTGGATATGATCAACGACCTGACCACCGTGATCTTTAACATTAAATACTAAACGATAACCATTTTCATTTAAATGATGCGATTTAGCTAACTCAGACGCCACACGCACCATTCTACCTAATAATTCTGTGTCTGAATCGACTATATCGGCAATTGTCGGAATATGTCTCTTGGGCACTATCAAGATATGAATCGGGGCTTGGGGATTAATATCGTCAAAAGCAGAAATTTGATCATCTTCAAAATGATATTCTGCATCCGAACCAGAAAGACGATTGGCAATCTTGCAAAAAATGCATTCAGACATAATAATTCTTTTTAATATAATCTGCCCAATTTTTCTTTAACCATTCTTTTTGCAACTTTAATATATCATCTAAACCACGCTCTGTCAATTCTCGATTAACTACCGATCCACGGTGTGGATAACGATGTAGTTGTGGATGAGGCGAAAAAAAACCTTGACTATAATGAACCAACTCATGAGCTAAAGTGGCAGTGATAACAAATTCAGGAATATTTTCGTCTTTAAAAAAACCATTGATAGTAATAAATGTATTTGGATCCTCTTTGCGTCTACCAAATTTAATGGTTCCTAAACGCTGTTTATTAAATCTTCCAAAACGAATAAAAAGATTATTTTTAATCTCAACATCGGGAAAATAACGTTGTAAAACCCGTTTAGCTAAATTTTTTAACCATTTATCATCTCGCATAGTAATTATTATAACTATATTATTAATTTATACAAATTATAGTACTTTTCTAACGATCGTTATATGGTTGCGGGTTTTCTTATCCCTAACCTGTCATAGTATCCCTGGTGTATACCAGAGATACTTTTTTTATTAGTAATTAGATTAAATAATTATATTATTATATATCTAATAATTTTCTCAAAAATTTACTAGCGTTGAATCTCTATTAGTAAATTCTCAAAATCTATTTAATAAAATTGATAAATTTTTCTTTGACCCTTGACAGATGGTTGATTGTGTGGTAATATAATATAGTCTTCCCAGAATATGGGAGGATTTTTAATGCCTAAATTTCAAAAGATCGTGATTATGACAGCTCTGGTGATCTTGACTAATTTGGCTTCCCTAAAGGTTGCATTAGCTAATTCCGATACGCTTGAATTTGATATCAATCAAAAAATAAATTCTCTTTTTAAAAATTCAATAGAGTCGGTCTTTGCTATCAAAACAATTCATCCCTTCAATAAAGAAAACAACAACACTAATCGTTCTACTGATTATCAAACCAATCTGGTTTTAATTAAAGATCCCATCAAGCCAATCGATCTTCCTAAAAAAGAAAAACTTTCTTTTGTAAAAGTTAATTCTAACTATCAAAAAGAAATTAATTTGAAAAGGACTAAATCGGCTATTCGACCTAGAAATATTGCTTCAGCTCATGTTGACCCAAATCTCGAGACTAAAAGAAATTTAGTCCAAAATATTGCTAATCAATATCAAGTTGACTGGAAAGTGTTAGAAGCTATCTGGCAAGTTGAAAGTGGTAAATCTTGGAATAGATTGGTTACTTCTGCTGATGGAGCTTTAGGTCCAATGCAATTCTTGCCATCGACTTTTAGAAGATATGCTCAAGATGGAGATGGTGATGGTAGCGCCAAAATTGAAAATAGCGCCGATGCCTTAGCGTCTGCGGCTAATTTATTAAAACAAAACAGTTCGTCTGGAAATATTGAAAGCGGAATTTATAGTTATAACCACTCAACCGCTTATGTTAATAAAGTAAAAAATATAGCTAATAATATCTAAATTCCGGTTGTAGCGGTTGTACTAGTGGTAACGGTATTTTCAGTTATCACATAACTAAAATCAGGAGGTACAACTTCAACCCAGGTTTTTCCGGAATTTAATTGATACTCAACGCCATCACTATTTGAAAAAATAATTTGTGATTTTGAATCGCTTTTTTTCCACACTCCAATCTGTTCTTTTCCATTACTTATCAGACTAGCTTTCCCAGTTCCAATTGTATCAAACTCAAAAGTTGCTTTAGCGCCTGGAAGTTGGATTGGCGCTCTAGGCACAGTAATAATTACAATATTATTTGCTACTATCTGCTCATTATTGTTTCTATCAGTGTGTTTTTGCCCAGCTAAATATCGATCATAAATATTTTTTTCTCGGTTATATTTCCATTCAACTTGATAGCTACCTCCATAATTAATTGTCACGCTATCTTGATTTCCTCTTTCTGCTAAATCTGACTCGTCTTGATATTTCCAAGGCGTATAGCTAGCTACTTCGCTAAAGCCTTTTTGTTTAGCTAAATCATAAAGTTCTTTAGTGCTACTGTAGAGCGTATGTTCAGATGCAACTTGTTGATATGATTTACGTTCAAAATAGCCATTTGTATGAGGCAAATCCATTACCCCATCAGCACTGATTTTTTGTAACGCATCCATCGCTCCACCGGCATGAGCATAATAAGCATTAAACCCTTCAGCCCAGTCCACAAAGAAACTACGAGCTGATCTGACTGGTCCAACCTCCTTTGCGTCAAATGGAGAAAATAACGCCATAAAACGGGTAATACCACCTTCAGTAATAGCTTCAAAAACAATGCTAGCGTTTGTTAAACCTGATTGCGAGCGAGCATCCGGATGATTTTCAACAATAACTGCCAATGGATGCCGATCAGCATTTTCGCTCACTTCTTCATTTGATATTTTAGCCTTTTTCTTTTCAGATTCTTTGGTTTTAAACAAAGCGCTATCAACAAGGTTGAAACCACTTTCGCCTCGTTGTGAAGCAATTCCGTAACGATATAGTATAGCAGTTAATAATGCTACGACTAAAACAAACACCAAAGTCAATATCCAGCCTTTTTTGTTTTTACGGTTATAAGTGTTTTTTAAAAAACTAATAAATTTTTGCCATAATGATGGCTTCTTATCACTGACTGAAAAATTGACTGATTGATTATTTATGTCTTCCATTTTTACTCCTTATTTTATTTTTTTTATTTGATTAATAGTTATTATTATTCCCAACCCAAATATCGTTACTATAAGATAGATTAATCCTCCAAAAACAGGTAGATTGATGAGTGTTGTAATTATCAATAACCCGATTGCTAGCTGAGCAATATTTTTTGAATTAGGCAATATTTTTTTACCAATTAAATAGGCAACAATAATTTTTGACAGATAAAATGAAATTAAAAATAGTGCCAATATTATCATCGCTAAACTAATGCCAACTTGAGATAAAAGCAAAATAATAACTATCGGCAAAATCACGATTAGTCCAACTGTGCCCTTTAGAAATATTGCCCCCCATTGATCTATCAATTGTTTCTTACACTGATCGATTTTTTTACCCCATAAATGGACCAGTAAAAGTCCAACCAGTAGACAGGAAAGAAAAGAAATCAACAAAGAATAGTAATATAGATTTGGATTAACACTTGCTTCTTCAAAATTTTTAATAATTGTTTGAGATTTAATTATTACACCTTCACCCCGCTCAAAATCACTAACGACAGCGTAGAGGCTACCTAATATAGTGGTTGGATTGGTTAAACTTAATTTACGAGCGACTGCGTAGAGATCTCTTTCTATCTGGCTGGATAAAGTAATTCTATCCGCTACTAAATAAATATTTTTGACTTTTTTTAAATTTGATTTTATGTTTGAGCCAACAGCAATCACATTACCGTCTATCTCGCCCTCGAGACTTACATTACTTCCTATAACAATTAAATCACCATTAATTTTACCTTTGGTCTCAAAATCTTGACCAATCACCATTAAATTATCATCTATAGTCTCATTTTCTTTAACCGTATAAAGATTGGTACTATTTTCGGCAATTTCAAACTGAGCAGCTTTTGTGCTTGAAATAATTAACAAACCTAAAACGATACTTATAATCCCAACAAAAATCAATCGTATTTTTGTACCAAATACCTTTTTCATTAGACAAAATATTTAAAATAGACAAATAATCCTACAGCCAGAAACACAATGAAAATAATTACCATTTTCAGCAATTTAGCCGTAATTACACCTGTAACATATCCTATTAAAAAACCGATTACCAAAACCGTTAGATTGCTAAAATCAAGCTGAATATTTTTTAAGTTTTCCCACATAATTATTTACTGCCTAAAACAACTAGAATATCATAACCACTACCAATTAATGATACCGTTTCTTCTTCAAGGGTAAAAGTTTTATCGGTAAATGATGACTTAACCGCTTCCGCTTCACTTTTTTTACCCGCAAGATAGTAAATTATTCCTATCTCATAATCTTGCTTAGTCGCATTACCAACCTTAGCAACATTAAAACCAGCACTTACTAGTAGGTCTTGGTATTTTTTTGCGTCACCGGCAATTCCATTACCATTTAAAATCCTAACTACAAATGAACCTTTATCCACACCTGCCGTTGTTTTAGTTGTTGTAGTCGTGGTTGATGAAGTAGAATTAGTTTTTAGATCTAAGCTGGTATCGGTTGTAGATTTTTTATCGCTATCAACACTTTTTACTTCAAAAGCAGAAAATTTTGTTTCTTTCTGAGCCGTATCTTGAGTCTTTTTTTGCAACCAATAACTTAACCCTTGAGCTAAAAGGTAAGCAACTAAGGCTAAAATTAAATAATTCAATACCGTTCTCAGTTTACTGGCTCGATGAGATTGAGTAATTTGAGGACGAATAAACTCGCTATTATTATCCTTTTCCTCCTTTATGACTTCGCCCTTTTCTTTCTCAGCCAACGCAATTGTTTTTGGCGCTTGAGAAAAAATATCAAATTTTTTGTTATCAAGATCTTTCATTTTGCAAAAAATATTATTTTACTAAAAAAACGTTAGTATTTATATTATAAAATATCTTTTGCAAAGTTCCAAATTTTGCTAGTTTTTACCAACGCAACTCGGGTACTTCTTTCAAGCCCTGTGGAGAACTACCTTTTTTTTTACTCGGTTTCGATACAACTTTGCTTTTGGTTATGGTTATTTTTTTAGCCTTTTCGTCAAAAGTTGCATTAACCGTATCACCTTTTTTCCAACCCATTGCGTCAATCGCACTTTTGGGTAAAGTGATACAAAACGAGTAGTTCGAAAACTTAATTAATTTTCTTTTTGATTTTTTCATACGACCTCCTGAAACCTAGTATATATGCATAGTTAATATATGTCAAATTTAATAATTTTATTATACTAAACGGTTTTATTTAATAACCAAACCGAACCAATCTAAAACAATGAGAGTAACAATAATCCCCAAAAGATTACCCATAATTAATTGATAATCTGTATGCCTATGAAGTTTTTTTCGTGAAACATAAATAATTGGCACCAAAAAAAAAGAGAATAAATACCAAAAAGAAATTATTACTGTTAAAGCGATAAATAATGAAGCTGTCGTACACTGATTATTATTTCAACCCCTAAAACCAGAATTTGAGGAATTAAAGCTAGAAGACGATCTTTTTTGACCGATCCTTTTTCAAGTGGCTTGTCAACTTCAACTCCGAGAAAACTTAAATAATAAAGCCAAATATAGTTAAAAAGAAAATTAAATACAACAATCATCAAAATCCACCAATAGAGGGATGTTCCTGAAAAAGTTTTGAAAGCTAAAATTATCAATAAAAAAGGAACCACATTTTCTGGGTTAAAAATAAAAGAAATTAAATTAAATATATCTAGATTTTTCTTAATTGTCATATCCTTCTTTCCTCGAATCTAACTCTTCTTTTGTCAATAATATTTTTAATATTGCTTTGTTTTGGGGTTAGACGACTTTTGGCGCTTTTAAATTCCATAAAAATAATTTCATTTTCATCAAAGACAATTCCGTCTACTGGCGTTCCAATAAAACGAAAATTTTTTGGGTCGTATCCGAAGTTGGAAATAAAGGGCATAAATTGTTCGGTTGTTTTTCCATACAGAGACGAAAGTGATCTTTTAGCAAATTTTGTACTTTTTAACAATTTCACGCTTCTTCTCCATAACAAAAACAAGATAACAGAAAGCAATATCAGAATTAAAATCATCTTTTCCATTTTCAATTTATATATTAATTATATTATCCTACAGACTAGGCAAATTTCCTAATTACCCCTCTTAATCTTCCTTGGATAATCACTTTATCGGCATAGATCGGTTGATATTTTTTATTCGCTGGTTGCAAACGAATTCGATTTTTTTCCTTATAAAACCTTTTGAGCGTTACATTTTTACCATCTAATAAAGCTACAACAATATCTCCATTACTTGGGCTAGAGACTCTTTGAATCACAGCATAATCACCATCATAAATTCCATCGTCTTTCATCGAATCACCTCTGACTTTAAGCGCAAAAATATCCGGACCCATCATATCTCGTGGAACATCAATCGTTTCTGATGTTCTTACCGCCTCGATCGGTGCTCCAGCCGCAATTATGCCAAGGAGAGGAATGGCATAACTGCGTTCGTCAAATCTCGGAGTCAATTGAATTGAACGAGCAATATTGTGTTCGTTATCTAAAAATCCTTTTTCTTTTAAGGCGTCAATATAGCCAGCAACTGTTGCGATTGAAGAAAAATCGAACGCTTGAGCAATCTCACGATAGGACGGCGCATAGTCATAACGATCAATAAAGTTTTTAATATAATCAAAAACTTCTTTCTGTTTTTTTGTTAAGTTTGACATTTCGTACTCCCCTCCTTTAATTTTCATCTATAATAGATATTACGAACTATTTACGAACATGTCTAGCTGTGGATAAATCAGAAATTTTACGAGATCTTGATAATTTTTATCTTAATGTCTCCAGCCGGGGCATTAATTTCAAACACATCCCCAACCTTTTTTCCAAAAAGAGCTTTTCCGATTGGAGAATCATTCGAAATTTTTCCCCTCAACGGATCAACCTCATTGGCACTAACAATTTGAAATAATTTACTACTCCCATTGATTTCAACCTCAACCTGACTACCAACGATAATTACATTTCCTCCGTTGTTAGAAACGACTCGAGCTTTTTTAATCATATCTTCTAATTGCTTAATTCTACCCTCAACGAATGATTGTTCGTTTCGTGCATCATCATATTCAGAATTCTCAGATAAATCACCTAGAGCTCGTGCTGACTGAATTCGCTCAATAACGGCTGGTCTTTTTTCGGTTTTCAAAATAGCCAGCTCATTTTTTAGCCTTTCGAGACCCTCTTTCGAAATTGGATAATTTTGATTTGACATTATATATATTATTATAACCCTCAAAAATAATAGAGCCTACTTTATTTTCATAACAGGCTCAAAAATAATTCATTCTGATATGAAATTATACTCTCATTATTTTAGTTGTCAATATGAGTAATTATGAGCATATCTAATTCTGGTGGTCATTGAAATAATACTCTAAAATTCCTTTTGCAACTGGTCCGGCAACTTGATATCCTTCTCCTCCCTTCTCAACTAGCACAATTACAGATATTTCGGGATTAGCATAAGGAGCAAAGGCGGTAATCCAAGCATGGGTTGTATAATTTCCAGCTTGATCTTTACTACCGATTTGAGCTGTACCAGTTTTAGCGCCAACTTCAACTAATTTTCCATCCTTATCGGCAATATCACCTAAAAGACGAGCTGAACCTTCTGCCACTGCTAATTTCATTCCTTCTCGTACGGTTTGTAAATTATTTTTATCAATAAAATCTTGCCGACTAATTTGACCGTTGACTATTTTTTCACTTCTGGTGTTTTTTATTTTTTCAACTAAAGTCGGTTGAATCAGTTTACCATTATTAACAATAACATTAGTCGCATTTAAGAGTTGAAGCGGTGTAACCAGCAAATCACCTTGCCCAATCGACAAATGGTAAGTATCACCTATGTACCATTTCTCATGTTTAACTTTTTGTTTCCAGTCAGAATTTGGGACTAAACCTTCTTTTTCTCCAGTTAAATCGATGCCTGTATCATTCCCAAACCCA
>LBRB01000003.1 GCA_000991185.1 Berkelbacteria bacterium GW2011_GWA2_35_9
AAAAGAGTTTTGTCAAATATTATTTCAATTGTCGGCGCAAAATTACCGACAAAATATTTTGCGGTTTTAACCGCTACCAGCCAATTAAATTTTGTTAAAATTTCTGAAGCTGGAGTAGCCAGTCAGCCGATAAAAATTGCAGATTTAAAGTATCCTTTAACAGTCTCAACTAATACATGGGAGAATGGAGATAATCTCCGTCAAGATGAAGATGGTTTTTGGCATATTGTTTTTGCCGACGGAAATAAAAAATATTATGTTAAATCATCAGATATTTCTGGTGAAAAATGGAATATACCAATACTGATTGACGAGAATAGCGATACAGAAAATAGCGCCACAACTTCATCAGAAGAAGTTTGGAAAATGACGGTCTTGCCAGCAAAATCAGAAGTTGAAGTAGTGACACGCAGTTCAAAAAATGCTAGTAGTAATCTAAAAGTTAAAAGAATTTCTGGAAATAATGTTGAAACTAAAGCTGAAATTAGACCAAGCGAAAATGCACACAATAATAAAAGTACCAATCGATTAAACGGAAGCGTGACTGGAACTGTTTATGTCTCAAACAACTCTGGCGATCCGCATGCCAGCCCAAAAAATATTGTCTTTGAAAATGTCGATCAAGCTGGAGTAGTTCAAAAAGAGAATATCACTGAAACTGGCAAAGCTGATCTAGCCAAAATTTTAGAAAAATCAACTAATCAATTTGTAATTGTTGGTTGGGATAATTCGCTGGATATTGGTGGAATATTTTACCAAGAAGGTTACTATAGTTCTTGGTCGGATAAAACTATAATTGTGAATAATTCGGATTCAAAAGCGTTAATTGGAGGGAGTAATATTGATGTTAAAATCGATACTAGTGATAATGTCCATATTTCTTGGGTTGGGAGGGATGATAAAATGCATTACCGAACTAGATATAGTGATGGAACATTAAGTAATATTATTGATGTTTTCTCAGGCGCAAATGGTATTGCTCCTAAAATTGCGACTAATTCATTGGCGGTTGTGGCTGGTGAAACTGTCGCTATATATGACAATAATCAACTTATTAAAACAGTTTCACCGACCCTTTGCGGAGAAGAGAAAGAAATCAAAAACTATGAGATTTGGGTAGATGGAGAAAAATATCTTGAGAGTGAAACGATTACTGAAATTGATGATATCGATGGGCTTGAAAGTGGCAAAACTTACCAAATATTTATCCGAACTAATTATTGTGACGGAAGCTATATTGATAGTGAGACAAAGCAAGTTTCAGTCGATAAGAAAAAAGCAACCACTGATGAAGTGTCTTTACCAACGATTGATATAAATCAACCAACTCTTGACATCATTAAGTCTGGGGAACAAGATGAAATTAGATTACAAAATAGTCAAAGAGCTAACAGTGAAAGTGTCGCTTTAGCTTCGATTGTTTTGTCATCCTTAGCCTTAATAGCGAGTGCCGTTGGACCAGGATTAACTAATGGTTTGATAAATGGCGCAATTGGCACAGCTGCTTCGACAATGACAACTGGATTAGTCGGAGTAGTTGGCACAAGTAACGCAGCAGTAGGTGCTTTATCCAATGTAGCTATGGCAACATCAAATTCATTAAGAATATTCTTCTTTGGTTGGTTGCCAAAAAGAAAAAGAAAAGGTTGGGCAAGAGTAAAAAATAAAGATGGAAAAGCAATTTCGGGAGCCATCGTAAAATTATTCTCAGTTGATCTTGAACGGGTCATTGCCCAGACTATGACCGACAAAAATGGCAGTTTTGATTTTTTGATCAAGAAATCAGGTAAATACCAGATAATTATCAGCGCTGGTGGTTTTGAAAATTATACAAGTCAAGAAAAAACTATTCTAGAAAATAATATTTCTGTTACGCTTGAAGATATTACTTTGGATTATTCCGATATTGCACTGGATAAAAAACATCAAGTTTTTGTATGGGTAATCATTATCCAATCAATAATTAATTTTGTTTACAAATTACGCTTGCCAATTATGCTAATTGGGTCGATTGTAGCCATTTATAACGAGGTAAAATATCATGATCTTTGGTCATCGACAGTCATAATTTTATATATTTTAGTCTGGGTGGTAGAATTTATTTCAAAAAAGCAGACCAATACTAAAGGTGTAATAATTGATAAATCGACCAATTTGCCGTTAGAAAGGGTGATAGTTAGATTGCTTAAGGAAAATGCTGAGAGTGAAAAATTGATTTCAACGACAGTTACTGACAAAAAGGGCGAATATAGTTTTATTGTATCGGCTGGCGATTACCGTATTACTGCAGTTGGTTTTGGCTATAAACAATTTATTTCGGATATTATATCGGTTAAAAAAGAAAAGAAAATATCGATTAAAATTGCACTCAACAAATAATAACAATTTACATGTAATATTATTTGATTATCTTTATTTATTATGTTTTGTTAGATAATATTATTATGTAGATAATTCAAAATGCAAATCTCAAAATCCAAAATCTATTCCAAAATTAAAAATCAATTTTTAATTATTAATTAGATTATTAATTCTGAGATCTTAATTCTTAATTTGATTTATATGTCAGGTCATTCTAAATGGTCAACCCCAATAAAATTACTTTCTACAAAACGAATTACATTCTGTTATTGTATAAGCGTAATTTACGGGGTTTACCAGCGTTTATTTAATACAATTTTATTAGTTCAAGCGCCATTAAGTTGGGAGGTTTATGAGCGGTCATAGCAAGTGGTCAACAATCAAGCACAAGAAAGCGTTAACTGATGCTAAAAAAGGAAAAATATTTTCCAAATTAGCCAATGTTATTTCAGTTGCGTCAAGAAATGGAGCAGACTCGACTATGAATCCCAATTTGAGATTGGCGATTGAAAAAGCTAAAAAAGCTGAAATGCCGGCAATAAATATTCAAAGAGCCATTGATCGAGGGAGTGGAAAAAATGGAGTGATTGATATACAAGAAGAGACTTACGAAGCTTATGGTCCAGGAGGAGTTGGATTAATAATTGAAATTATCTCTGATAATCCAGTTAGAACTATTGCAGAAATTAGAGCGGTGTTAAATCGCAACAATTCAAAATTAGCTGAAAATGGAGCAGTTTCTTTTCAATTCGAACGAGTTGGGCAAATAATTATTGGGAAAAACGATTTTAGTGATGATATTGAATTAAAAATAATAGATTATGGAGCGGAAGATATTCTTGAAAAAAATAATGAAATTATAATCAATTCTAAAGTTGAGGATTTTAATAAAATTATTAAATTAATAGAAGAAGAGAATATAGAAATCATTGATTCTGCTATAATTTATAAACCAAAAAATAGTATCAAAATTGACGAAAATAAACTCGAAAAATTAAAAAAACTAATTGACGATCTAGAAAATATTGACGATATTAGTAATATCTATTATAATTTTGAATTTTAAATTGTGGTTATTAACTATTAACTTTTAATTATTAATTATATTATATGAAAATACTCGGCATTGATCCCGGAACGACAAAATGCGGATGGGGATTTTTTGAATATGATGGCAAAAATTATTCTCAAATTGATTGGGGAATTTTTGAAACTGGTAAAGAAATAAATATTGGCGATCGATTAGCGGTTTTATCAACCGAACTTGAAAAAGTAATTCAAAAAAAACATCCGAATATTGTTGCGATTGAAGAAATATTTTTTATGAAAAATATTAAAACCGCAATTTCCGTTGCTCAAGCAAGAGGAGTAGTAATCTCGATTTGTCGTATTAACAAATTGAAAGTTTATGAATATAAACCAAATCAAATCAAACTGGCTTTGACCGGCTATGGTCACGCTGATAAAAATCAAATTCAGCAAATGGTTAAATTAATTTTGAAGCTCAAGAAGATCCCAAAACCAGACGATGCCGCTGATGGTCTTGCAACCGCCATCTGTCTCGCTCATTCCGAAAAGTTCTAAACTAAACCTGACCGCTCCGCAACCTTGAAGGTTGCGGAGCTTGGCTTAGGGGATTTTGGGTTGACAAAATGTGATTATAAAGTTAGAATTAAAAGGTTAAAGTTGGTATAATATAATGGGTTATTAAAGAAGTGAGGTTAGTTATGAAAAAAATGCGAATCGGAATATTTTATTCAAGACAACATAGTGGATCTTTTAGTTTGAAAAGATTAAAAAAAGAAGCTGTGTTAATGGGACTTAAGCCAGAAGTAATTGAAGGTGGAAAGGTAAATGTTCTTGTAGCATCTCCCAGAAGGTTTAGAGTTTATGTTCAGAACGAAAGATACGAATTGCCACCGGTAATTATTTCTCGACTCCATGCTACTTCATCTGAAAC
The DNA here is from genome assembly GCA_000991185.1 of Berkelbacteria bacterium GW2011_GWA2_35_9. Classification (GTDB taxonomy): domain Bacteria; phylum Patescibacteriota; class UBA1384; order GWA2-35-9; family GWA2-35-9; genus GWA2-35-9. The sequence goes on from LBRB01000003.1 coordinate 4,322, forward strand.
AAATCTCTTAATCCAGACCCATATTCAAAGAACGAAATCAAGCCGAATTATTAATCGGTCAAGCGCTATTTCAATGGCTCGAGATAAGTTTAAAACTATGCAGATTTTAGCCACCAAGGGTTTTAAAATTCCCAAAACAGTTTTAGTTGGTTCAAGTAAAAAAATTGAATGGGCAATTGAAGCGGTTGGCGGTTTACCAGTTATTTTAAAACTTTCCAGAGGACTTAAAGGAATTGGAGTAGTAATGATCAATAGTTTAAGCACGGCTCGTTCTGTCCATGATCTGGTTGCAAGAGACAATATGATAATTGTACAAGAAAATATTGCTGTTGAGCCGGGTGTTGATTATCGATTCTATATTGTAGGAGATAAGGTTGTGGCGGCGATGAAAAGAATTTCAAAAGTAAAAGGCGAATTTAGAGCTAATATTGCCCGTGGTGGACTTGGGGTTGCTTATAAACCAAATGAAAAGATTGCTAAATTAGCAGTTTCGGTTGCCAAAGCAGTTGGACTAGAAGTATGTGGTGTCGATATGATAAAAACTGAAAAAGGCTTTGTGCCGATTGAAATTAATGTTAACGCTAGTCTAAAAAGAATTGAAAAAGTAACTAAAATTAATATTGCTAAACAAATAATTAAATACGCAAAAAAACAAGGGGAAGTATATTTAGCACATCATAAGTAAAATGAAAAAGAAAAAAAAGATTATTGGTGTGATAGAAAAAATAGTTATTGCGGGTTGCAATGGCAAAAAGAAAAAAGTACTTGCACGAATTGACACTGGTGCAGCTTTAACATCCATAGATGAAACAATTGCAAGAAAAATAGGGTACTTGGAAACTATAAAAGAATTTGAAAAAAGATTATCCATTTGTGAAAAAAAAATATTAAAAATGAATCGTGCTGAAAGGGAGAATTGCTTTAGCAATACACCTGGTTTGAAAAAATATATCAAAATTAACTCTGCCCATGGTTTCAGTTTTCGACCGATAGTTAATATTTCTTTAAATATTAATAATATGGATATTGAATCAGAAGCTACAATCATCGATCGTTCTCATTTGAAATATCCAGTTATTATTGGTAGAAAAGACTTAAGTGGGTTTTTAGTTAATATAATTAGTGAAAAGATATAAATTAAATGATTGCGTATATTTCAGGAAAAATTATTGATGTTGGATTGAATTATTTGGTGGTTGAAACCAATGGGGTTGGGTATAAAGTATTTTCTGACTCAAAATCAATAAAAATTGAAGAAAAATTAGAACTATTTACTTATCACCACATTACTGAAAATCGACAAGAACTTTATGGATTTTCGGATAAAAATAAACTTCGCTTTTTTGAGTTATTACTTTCAGTCAACGGAGTTGGTCCCAAAATGGCGTTGGCGATTATGACACAAATTTCTCCCGATCAAATAAAGGAAGCAATCACCAACAACGATTCATCGTTATTGACTTCTGTTTCAGGTGTAGGTAAAAAAGTTGGACTTAAAATAATTCTTGAACTAAAATCAAAATTAGATAAATTAGAAAATTTTTCTTTTGAAGCGACTTCCTCAAATCAGGAATTATTTGATACACTAAAATCAATGGGATATTCAGCGAGTCAAATATCAAACCAAATCTCAAAAATTCCTAAAAATTTAACAAAAGTTGAGGAAAAAATAATGTGGGCGATTAAAGCGTTAGGTGCAAACATTTGACACCGGCGAATAAAATAATTATACTAAGAATATAGGATTAAAATAGTTAATCGGAGGGGAGTGAAAAGAAAAATAACCCAATTCTTCCTTAGTTTTTTCTTATTATCCATATTGGTTTGTGGTGGTGGTGTTTTAGCGCAAACAGAAGTACCGGATTTTCCGGATACGGGAGATAGTTTAGCTGATCCCAACAGCATTGATTTTTCGGACGATATTTTCTTTGATAGTTTTAGTAACGATGTCGATAGCAACGAATTAACAACTGAGGAAACTGACATAACCACCACGACGACAGAAGTTGTGCTAGACACTGAAGAAACTACTCCGACCACAACTTCAGAAGTGATATCAACTACGACAGCTGTCATAGTTGATGTTGAAACTGGACCATTTACCGACTGGATGATTGTAATCCTGATCGGTTCGGTCTTTATGGGTTTAATATTTTTTGATTTAGTAATTAAGTCTTATATTTTGAGATAATTATGACAACAAAAGCAAAAATTTGGTTAATGATTTTAGTGCCAATTGCGATTATTTTATCAGTTTATATTACTTGGTATCTGTCAACCAACAAATCATCAGCCGATATTTCAACCCTATCAAATCAAAATCAATCTGCGCTCACCACAACCGCTGTTGGTATCACCACTACTACAACAGCGACGGGAACTTATCAATTAGTTTTTGAAGCTGGTTACAATCTAATTGGTCTTCCTTACTATTATTCTCCCAATGATGCTAAATCAGTTTTCCAAAACTCAGTCAGTAAGGATATCTATGCGTTAGTTGATAACAGTTGGGCTTCTATTTTTGAAAGTAGCGCTACAATTACTCCGGGACAAGCTTTATGGGTTAAGGAAACTGCTGGAGAAGTAATTAAATCAAGCGATATCCCGGTAATTGCCAATCCGGTTCAAACAGACAAACCTTTTACCATTAAACTGAAAAAAGGTTGGAATGCTTTAGCCAATCCTTTTCCTCAAGATATTAAATTTTCACCATCGATCGAGGTCTCTGAAAAAGGAATAATGACTTTAGAAAATGCAATTAAGACAAAAATTATTAGTAGTTCCTATGTCGCTTCCCCGTCAGACAGTAAATATGTTGAGATAAAATCTGGAGAATTACTGAAACAATTTCAGGGTTTTGTTATCAATTCAGGTGGCGAAAATTTGAGTTTAGTATTTTCACCCCCAGCTGGAGAAACTTCTGCAACTTCTGCGGTGGCAACATCAGCCACTACTTCGACTAGCTCAGCATCAACAACGACAACCACAACTTCAATAGAATAAAACAATGAATAAATTTCGTTATACGTATTATTCATCAATCTCGGTTTTAATTATTGCCGTAGTAGGCTTAACGGTTTTTGCGTCTCGCCAAAGTCAGACTTCTAAAGCGGATGAATTTTCAATAACGACTACCAGCCCCGATCTTCAATCAATTTATAGTGAAACAGTCGAAGATAATCAATAGTACTAGTGTTCTTATGCTAAAACTTAATAGTCAATTGAGCGAAATCTCAGGACTGGGAGAAAACTACAAAAAACTTTTTGCTAAAAATAATATTCTAATTATCGAAGATCTACTTCGTAACTTTCCCTACAAATATATTAATTTTAATCGAACGACGAAAATTTGCGACCTCGAACTTGGAAACTATTCAGCTATCAAAGTTACTATTACTGATATAAAAGAAAAAATTAGTTATCGTCGCCGAATTTATCTTTTAGAAATTGTCGCCAACGATTCAACGGGGATGATTAAATTTACATTTTTTAATCAACCTTATTTGAAAAATGTTTTTTCGGTCGGTAAAGAAATCTTTTTCTATGGAGAAGTGGTTGAAGTCAAAAAAGTTTTAACTTTAAAAAATCCAAAATATAGTTTTTATCCACAGATTCAACCTATTTATCATACTATCCAAAGTTTAACTTCAAAACGAATTGCCTATTTTGTGCGATCAATTATTAATCTGAATCGTGATATAGAAGAAGATTTGCCAAATCAAATTTTAGAAAAATATCAACTGATTTCTATAAAAGATGCTATTTATAAAATTCATTTGCCTCGAAATAATCAGGATATCTATACAGCCTATCGGCGCTTAGCTTTAGAAGAAGTTAGCTATATTATGCTAAATTCTTTAAAAATAAGAGAAAAAATTAAAAAACAAAAAGCCTATCTAGTTATAATTAAGCAAAGTTATCAAAGAGATTTTGAAAAAAAACTTGATTTTAAACTAACTGCCAGTCAAGACAAAGTGATCAGCGAAATACTTGATGATGTTTCAAAAAATCAACCGATGAACCGGTTACTACAAGGGGATGTTGGAAGTGGAAAAACCGTAGTTGGAGCAAGTGTGATTTATCAGTGCTTTAAATCAGGAATTAAATCAGTCTGGTTAGCGCCAACTGAAATTTTAGCTCGACAACATTATCTAAAACTTAAATCAATTTTTTCAGATGAAAATATTAATATTGGGCTTTTAACTTCAAAAGAATGTTTAATCGAAAGTAAAGTAAAAAAATCGTCCTTTCTTGATTGGCTTAAAAAAGGTTATCTAGATATTGCTGTTGGCACACACGCTTTATTGCAGGATAATATTGAAATTAAAAAATTAGGGTTGGTGATTGTTGACGAACAGCACCGTTTTGGAGTTAAACAGAGATATAAATTAAAAAATATTTCTCAAAATCAGGCTATTATTCCCCACTTTTTATCAATGACAGCCACTCCAATACCAAGGAGTCTTGCCTTGACAATTTTTGGTGATTTGGATGTTTCTCAAATCAACGAACTGCCAAAAAATAGATTACCAATTATTACTAAAATAATCAGAGACGAAGAGCGGGAAATTGTCTATGAAAAAATTAAAACCGAATTAGACAACAACAATCAAATATATATTATAACTCCGCTTGTTGAGAAAAAAATTAATGAAGATGACGAAAAACTTTTTGATCTAGATAGTAAAAAGGCTGCCAAAGAAGAGTACGAAATTATTAAGAAAAAATATCCAAACAATCAGGTCGGTCTATTATACGGAAAAATTAAATCTGCAGAAAAATCTAAAATAATGGACGATTTCAATGCCGGAAAAATAGAGATTTTAGTCTCAACCAGTGTAGTTGAGGTTGGTGTCGATGTAAAAAAAGCGACCGTGATTGTTATTGAAGGAGCGGAAAATTTTGGTTTAGCACAACTTCATCAATTTAGAGGTAGAGTAGGCAGAAGTGATTTGCAATCGTATTGCTACGCTATAGCACAAAGCAAGAACCTGGTCTCGATCGAACGATTAAATATTTTTAGTCAATATAACGACGGGTTTAAACTGGCTGAAAAAGATTTACAAATCAGGGGGTATGGCGATCTGGGTGGTCTGAGGCAATCTGGAATGATGAAATTGAAGATAGCCCGTTTATCTGATAAAATATTGATTAAAACCGCTAAAGAAATTGCGAAAGAAATGATAACCAATAAATTATTTGATAAAAAAATTATTGATAAAAAATTGGCTCAATATTTTTATCATTTGCATTTAGAATAATGAACAAGAATAGTTTTAAAAATATCATTAATAATCTGGAAAAATATCAAACTTTAATTGGTACTTTGCTGATGGTTAGTATATTAGTTGCAAGTGCTATAATGTTAGTTTTAAATTTTCAATCCGAAAAGAACAATGACAACAGTAATGAACTGGCGCAAAAAGTGGCTAATTTAGAACAGGAACAAATAAATATCAACAATAAAATTAATCAGATCATCGATTCATTAAATCAAAATAAAACTAGCACCAACGATACTTCAGGGACAGTCAAAGGGGCTAGTACTAGCTCAAAAAGTGCTCAAAATAACTCAGCAGCCTCAACGGGTTTGATTAACATTAATAGCGCCAGTTTAAGTCAACTCGATTCACTTTCCGGAATTGGTCCGATTTATGCCCAAAGAATAATCGATTACCGCTTTGCCAACGGAGGATTTAAATCAATTGAGGATATAAAAAATGTCAAAGGCATCGGCGACAAAACTTTTGAAAAGTTCAAAAGTAACATTACAATTTAGGATAATGCGTAAAATAGTAAATATTATATAAACTATATCTATGGATATTCAAAAAAACATTTCACTCAAACCGTACACAACCTTTAATGTCGGGGGACCAGCCAAATATTTTTGCAAAGTACAAAATGTTGATGAGCTTAAAAAAGCATTGGGTTTTGCCCAAGAAAAAAAGATCGAATATTTTATTTTAGCTGGTGGAAGCAATATTATTGTCAGCGATAAAGGTTATGATGGGTTGGTAATAAAACCCGATCTGCAAAGTATTTTGATCAAAGATAATATTATAACTGTGGGAGTAAGTTTCGAAATTGACAAATTAGTTGATATTACTAACGACAAAGGATTAAAAGGTTTGGAATGGGCAGGTGGATTGCCGGGAACGGTGGGCGGAGCAGTAAGAGGTAATGCTGGAGCGTTTGGGGGAGAAATTAAGGACTGCGTATTACAAGCTAAAAGCTTAAAGCTAAAAGTTAAAAACTATGAACTAAGAACTTTGAACAATATTGATTGTCAATTCGGTTATCGGGAGAGTATATTCAAGTACAACCACGAAATTATTTTGGAAGTAACATTACAATTGCAAAAAGGCGATCCAAAATTATTGAAAGAAAAATCAAAATTTACTCGAAATTATCGAAAAGAAAAACATCCCATTAATTATCCCTGCGCCGGTAGCATCTTCAAAAACCTCCCAACCGCTGCTACCACACCCGGGGTGGTAGAAAGGTTTAAGAATGTAATTAAAAATGATCCATTTCCGGTGATTCCAACCGCAGCTGTCATTGACAGAATGGGATTAAAAGGTCATCAGATTGGCGGGGCACAAATCAGTGAAAAACATCCCAATTATATTGTCAACCTTGGTGATGCAAAAGCTCAGGATATAGTAGATTTAATTGAATATACAGTCAAGATTACCAAAAGTAAATATAATATCAACCTAGAAATAGAACCCCAACTTTTGGGATTTGACAAACCCCAAAATTAGTTTGATAATCATTATATGAGCTTAACTAAACAAGATTTAAAAGACATCAAAGGAATCGTTAAAGAAACTGTTTCCACAGAAATTGATAGTTTTGCAATTGTGGTAGCAAAAGGTTTTGATGAAGTTCACAGTAAGTTGAGAGAGCACGATAAACGATTCGAAAAAATAGATGAGCGTTTCGACCAAAATGATTCCGCTCACCGAAGTATTAATGCTCGATTAGATTTGATCGAAACAGATTTGTCAAGTTTGAGAAGCTTACATAATGAGGTCAAAGAAATTCGTGTATTGCTAGAAAATACACCCAGCAAAGAAGAATTTAGATTATTAAATAAAAGATTGTTTAGAGTGGAAAAGCATTTGGGGTTGGTTAAATAGTATTGCAATTTTATTAATTACTATTTCTCAAATTTTCCGGTTACCCAAGAAAACTCTTTTGAGAAATCAAGTTCTGGGCAAGAAAAACCTGGACTTTTTTCTGGGCTTTCGTCATAAGTTTCAAAATTGGTTATTCCCAGAATATAAAATGCGCCTTTGTCTTTATCACAACCATATTTTCCCGGTTCGAATTTCTGATATGCAAAACTATAATAGTTTTTATTTTGATTGAAATTATTACATTTTCCGATATCTTGTAATTTAGGGTAAGGGTCAACAGGAATTTTGGATATTAAATTTTCCATACCTAAATTTTTCAAAAATGATTTCTCTTCCCCTGGATCAAAGTTTGACAAACCAAGATCAAAACCAAAACAATCATCATCGCCTGTGTCAGGAAAGTAACCTTTTTTATCGTCGTAAAGCTTCAGGGTTGATTCAATCAGATGAATATTGGCAATTCTTGCATCATCTCGTTTGCGAGCTTTTATTTGGTTAAGATAGATTATTGCTAAAATTAGTATTAGCGTAATTGTAATTACAGAAACAAACAAACTAGATAATCGAAAGTTATTATTACTCATACAAAACCATTTTATCACAAAAAAGCTTTATTTTTATCAATTTTTCGGTTAAGATTGGAACAGTGTGTGCCGAGGTGGTGGAATGGTAGACACGCAGCCTTGAGGTGGCTGTGGGAGCAATCCTGTGCGAGTTCAACTCTCGCTCTCGGCACCATTCGACTCGCTTCGCTTGCTCTCGGTAAACCACTTCAATGCGTTCAGTGTGTTTGGTAAAAACTAAGTGATTAAGTTATGAAAAGAAGATTAGTACAAGTTGGAATAATCGTTTTATTGCTTTTGATCGGTGCTGGTATTTTTGTTAAATATTTTCCGCAAATCTGGGGGGAAGCCGTTTATCCACTTGAGTATAAGGACGAAATATTGGCATCCTCAAATGAATTTGGTTTAGAAAGAAATTTTATAGCTGCAGTTATTTTTACCGAGTCACGATTTAATAAAGATGCTGTTTCTCGAGTTGGCGCCCGGGGTTTAATGCAACTTATGCCAGCCACCGCTCGTGGCGTTGCTAACAGTTTAAATATGACCGATTTTTCAGATTCAAGATTAAATGAACCAGCAGTCAATATTCGCTTAGGTTCTGCTTATTTGAAACAGCAATTTGATAAATATAATGGAAATTATGATGCGATTTTAGCCCATTATAATGGAGGTCCGGGAGCGGCTGGAATTTTGTTATCTCTCGGTCAGAATTCTTTAAATAGAGAAACAAATGGATTTGTTAGCAAAGTAAAAAATATTTGGCAAACTTATGATAATATATACGGAAAAAACTGGGAAGGTGGAGACGGGTCATTTGCTATCAAGGAAAATAATTTTGTCGATTCGCTAAATATTAAAAATCTTTTTAATTTCGTGTTCAAATAATGAACTATACAAGTCAAATTATCATTAAAAAATTTACCGATTATTTTGAGAAAAATGGGCATATCCTCTACCCTTCCTCAAACTTATTGTCTGAAAATGACAGTTCAGTGCTTTTTACAACGGCTGGTATGCAACAGTTTAAGGAATATTTTACTCAGCCCGAACTAGCTAAGGAAAAGAATATTATAACGATCCAGCCTTGCTTAAGAACGAGTGATATTGAAGAAGTTGGGGACATAACTCATTTAAGCAGTTTCGTAATGTTAGGAAATTTCTCTTTTGGCGGATATGATAAAGAAAAAGCTATTTATTTGGCTTGGAATTTTTTGACATCATCCCAGTATCTAGCTGTAGATAAAAAAAGAATTTCAGCAACCTATTTTATTGGTGATAAGTCAAAACAACTTGACGCCGATCAAGAATCGAAAAATATTCTTGAAAAATTAAAAAAATTAGGTTTGAAGGATATTTCAGCTCAAAATTATCAGGAAAATTTTTGGTCTTTAGGTGGTGACAATAGTCCCGCTGGACCAACCGTTGAATTCTATATTGATGGAGTTGAAATTTGGAATTTAGTCTTTAATCAATATAAATTTACTAATAATCAATTTATAAAATTAACCACACTTGGAATTGATACCGGTATGGGGGTTGAACGATTAGAAATGGTTTTAAATCATTATGAAAATGTTTTTCAAACTGATTATTATTTAAAAGATAAAGATAAGCTTTCAAAATGTAATTTTGATCAAAAAGAATTAAATATTTTGCTTGACCACTTCCGCACAATTAGATATTTGTTAGCTGAAAATTTACTTCCGTCAAACAAAGATCAAGGTTATGTTTTGAGGAGATTGATACGTCGAGCGATTTTAATTCTCGATCAAAAAAAACTTTCCATAACTCAATTAATTAGTGATGCTACTTTAGCGACTGAAGAGAAAAATTTTAAAAAAGTGATTATTAACGGAAGAAAAAATTTGCTTAAAATATATCAAAATAAAAAAAGTATTTCAGCACAAGATCTTTTTGATTTATTTCAGTCGTCGGGTTTACCGTTAGAAATATCCCAAAGCTTAATTAAGGATGAAAATATTAAACTTGAAAAAAATGTTATTAGTGAATTTCAGAAATTATTCACCCGACATCAAAATATTTCTCGTTCAAGTTTAAAAACTAAATTTTTAGGTGGATTAGAAAATAATAATCAGTCAACAATTAAATTACACACGGCTACTCATCTCTTGCTCTCAGCGTTAAAAGAAATAATCTCGACTGATATAGTTCAAAAGGGATCAAATATTACCGATCAACGTTTAAGATTTGATTATAATTACGATAAAAATTTAACTGAGGATGAAGTTGGTAAGATTGAAAATTGCGTTAACAATTGGATTAAGAAAAGTCTAGTAGTTGTATCTGAAAAAATGACTCTCGATAAAGCTAAATCAATTAATGCCGAAGGACAATTTGCCGACCGTTATCAAAACGAGGTCTCGGTTTATACGATAAAAAATGGTAAGATGGTAATATCAAGAGAAATTTGTGGCGGACCACATGTCAAAAATACCAACGAATTGGGAAGTTTTAAAATAATTAAAGTTGAATCGATTGCGAAAGGGATCAAAAGAATTAAAGCAGTTGTGAGTTAATTTGTTGATAAAAAGGGAGGGTATTTGTTTCATCTTCTAAATCCAAAAAAATATCAAAACTGGGGAATTGCACTAGATATTGGAACTGCTTTTGTCAAAGCGGTAGTATTTGAGGTGAAAAATGGAGTTGCTAACATCAAAGGTTTTGGATTCCAAAGGCAACGGCTTTCCGATATGCATGGAGGTGTTGTAACCGATATTGCCGGAGTGGTGGAGAATAGCGAGTCAGCTTTAGAAATGGCTGCTAAAGATGCCGGGGTGTTACCATATCAAATTGTAATGGGGATTGCTGGCGAATTAGTCAAAGGTACAACCACAACGGTTAAATATCAAAGAGAGAATCCAAAAATAAATATAACAATTGAAGAGCTTAAAGAGATTGTTAATAAAATTCAAGATAAATCGTTTAGTCAGGCAAAAACAGCTTTAGTGGCTGAGACTGGTCATCAGGAAATGGATATTAAATTAGTTAATACTGCCATTGTTGATGTTAGGATTGATGATTATAAGGTGACAAATCCGGTTGGTTTTCAAGGTAAAACTATTGAAATTGGTGTTTACAACGCTTTTGCACCTAACATTCATCTATCCGCTTTGCAAACAATTGCCGAACAACTTGAATTTGATTTATTATCAGTAGCGGCTGAACCGTATGCAGTTGCTCGTGCTGTCGCTGAAGAAGAGGCAGTCGATTTTTCAGCTATTATCTTAGATATAGGTGGAGGAACTTCTGACATTGCGATTGTTTCAAATGGTGGAGTCGAAGGAACAAAAATGTTTGGAATGGGCGGGAGATCGTTTACGAAAAGTATTGCCGATAAATTAAATATTCCTTTTTCTCAAGCTGAACAGCTTAAAATCGATTATTCCAATCATCAACTAGAAGAAGGTGAAAAAAAATCACAGATTAAAGATGCGATTAAGGACAATATTGATGTTTGGATGATGGGAGTAAAATTGATGTTGGAAGATTTTACCAATCTTGATCTTTTTCCGTCAAAAATCCTGCTCTGTGGCGGTGGTTCGCTTTTACCCGAAATTAAGGAGATATTAGAAATTGAAAAATGGCACAATATCCCCTTTGCCAAAAAACCCAAGGTATCGTTTCTTCATCCGAACAATATTGCTAAAATTAATGATGAAAAAAAGTTATTGGAAAACCCACAAGACGTAACCCCATTAGCTTTGGTTAATGTGGCTATCGATTTGATCGGCTCAGATACTATAATCGAAAGTGTAAAATCAAAAATTAAAGGTTCATTAAGAAGATGACTATGAGCGAAAAAGAAGAAAAAAATACTATCTATCTAGACGTTGATGAGGAGTTGCCATCAGTTGTTGAAAAGATAAAAAATTCAACTCAAACTCAAATAGTTTTAGTTGTGCCAAAAGGAGCTCTAATTTTACAAAGTTTAATTAATCTTAAGTTGGTTAAAAAAAATGCAGATCAGGAAAAGAAAAAAATTTCGTTCGTAACTCAAGATCAAGTCGGAAAAAATTTATTAATTAAATCTGGCTATCAAATTGATAATAGCGTTGGCATAATAAAGGATAGATCATCTGAAAATCATGAAGAATTTGGGATTGAAGAGGAGGCTCCGCTAGTCCCTGTCCATCATTTTCAAGGAAGTAGTGATGAAGTAACTGACGAAGAAACTGCTGATAATGAAGTTGAAGAGGATGAAATAATTGAAGAAAAAACTTTACCGCATAAAGAATTTAGCCAAAAGAAAATTGAAAGTATTAAACCACCAAGAAAAAAATTCAATTTAAACTTTAAAAAATCAGCATTAATAATTTTACTGATCTTAATTTTATTCGTAATAATTATTTTTGGACCGAGTGCAACAGTGAGTGTTTCTGTGATTGGAGAGCCGTTTAAGCAAACTGAAAAAATCGAAATTATTGAGGCAGAAAATAAAGATAATCTAACTGAAAATCAGGTTTTAGGAAAAATTTTAACCTACGAAGCAAAAGCTCAAGAGGATTTTCAAACTACTGGCAAAAAAAATGTTGGTGAAAAAGCTAAAGCGATCATCACTGTCTATAATAGTTGGTCAACCGAAGTTCAAGCGGTAGCCAAAGGCAGTGTTTTCACAAAAAACGATTTAGAATTTATTTTACTAAGTGACATATCCGTTCCCGGCGCAACCCTATCACTAACTGAGGGAAAAATATCAACTGTGGCTGGGAAAACATCCGCAATAATTGAAGCTAAAGAAGCTGGGGATAATTATAATGTCAGTAGTGGTAGATTTACAATTGAAAGTATTTCAAGCGAGAAAAGAGAAAAAATTTATGGTGAAACTGATAAAGGTGTAACTGGTGGTTCGACTCAAGAAATAAAAATAATATCCCAAGAAGATTACAATTTAGCAGTTGAAAAACTTGAAAATTTGGCGAAAGAAGAGGCAAAAACGAAATTAGTAGAAGAGAATAAGAGTTTACAAATATTTGTAGATGCCATCAGTACTGAAACAGTTGATAAAAAGAGCAGTAAAAATGTTGGTAGTGAAGCGGATAAATTCAATCTACTTGTTAAAGTCAAAGCGACCGTTATGGGCGTTGACGCCAATGAATATAAAAATAAATTTGTTGAATTAATTAAAAAGCAAGTTCCTGAAGACAAATCGCTTAATCTGAGAGAAAATGATGTTATCGAAACCAAAATAGAAACTCAAGATTATGCAAATAAAAAAATGAGCACAATTTCAAACATTTCAACCCAGCTTTCGCCTAAACTTGATTTAGAAAAAATCAAAAAAGAGATAATATTTAAACCAATTTCTATAGCTCAAGATATGATTAAAACTGATCAAATCGAAGAAGTGATTATCGATCTTAAGCCCGTTTACAACCCAATCAAAAGGTTGCCAATTATTTCAAGTCGTATTAAAGTACAGATTGAGTATGAATAATAAAATTTTAGCTCTCGACATTGGAGACAAACAGACTGGGGTAGCGATTTTAAACAATATTTTGGCTACCAGCCTCGAAAGTGTTAAAACTGAAAAAATTTTGGAATTTATTCAAAATTATGCGTCACAAAACAATCTTCAGAAAATTATTATTGGATTGCCAGTCAATGACGACGGAAGTGAAAATATACAATGTCAAAAAGTCAGAAGTTGGGCAGAAAAAATTGATGCTTTGGGAGAATTTGAAATTATTTTAGAAAATGAATACTTAAGTTCAATCGAAGCACAGAATAATTTACGAGTTTTGGGTTTATCTCCAAAGGAAATGAAAATTAAAGAACACAGCGAAGTAGCCAGAATTTTACTTGAACAATATCTTAAAAATGTTTCTCAAAAATCTACTATTTAGATTTAAAAAAAATAATTTTAACTCAAAGAAATTGTTGTTTGGGGTAATTATTTTAGTTATTATTATCTATTTAATAATTGAAATAGTTAATTTAAATTCGGCTTCGAAAGAAGAAACACAAGTCTATTTTAAGATTGAAAAAGGTCAAAAAAGTTTGGATATTTTAGATCGGTTAGTTAAGAAAAAGATAATTAGGAATAAATATTTTTCTTATTTTTATATTAAAATAACTGGTTTGTCGATCCAACCAGGAGTTTACTATCTCAATACAAACCAATCCCCAAAATATAATCTTCAAACTATATCAAAAGGCGAAGTTTCAGAAAAGAAATTTACTTTTATAGAAGGGTGGAGAGTTGAACAATATGCGCAACTTTTGGATCAAGAAGGAATAATTGATTTTGAAAATTTTATTGAAACAGCTCAAAAACATGAAAGCAAACTTTACCCCGATACTTATCAAATTGCGATCAAAACAACATCGCAAATAATTGTTGATAAGCTTTTAGCTAATTACGATCAGAAAATGGCTGAGAATAAAATTAATCCGAGCGCTGAAGATTTGATCTTGGCTTCAATCGTTGAAAGAGAGGCAAAATTTGACGAAGATCGAGCCAAAATTGCCGGAGTGTTCAAAAATCGTCTCAAGATTGGCATGGCGCTTGAAGCCGATCCAACTGTTCAATATGCTCAAGAAAATAATCAAAAAAAAGATTTTGAATATTGGCAAGAACTTGCAATTGGGGATATTACAATTAATTCTCCATTTAATACTTACAAAGTAAAAGGTTTACCACCAGCTCCAATTTGCAATCCATCAATCAAAAGCATTTTAGCCGTTATTAATTATGAAAAAAACGATTATTTCTATTTCATCCACGATTCAGAAGGCAAAGCCCATTTTGCTAAAAATATCACCGAACATAATCAAAACAAACAAAAATACATACAATAAAGTTCAAAATCCAAAATTTCCCGATGTTTCAATCGGGATCCCGACATTAGTAAATCGTCGGGACAAAGTTCAAATAAATTTCAAATTAAAAAGTTAGTAATAAAATGGTATGATAAAAGTATGAAAAGGGAGTGGTTTAATTTAATGGTTTTTGGAATTGGTTTTGCTATTATCAGCGCTATTTTTGGCTATGTAATTTATAACAATATTTCGAGCGCTGCAACCGTAGCTCCAACTGATATTAACAAATCATTAGGTTGGGACAAGTTAGTAGAAGGGTTGAAAGATTTAAGTTCATATAGCAAAACTCCAACTGAACCAGACGCTATATTAAAAGAATACATTTCTATCGCTCTTGGTTTTGTGATTTTTATTGCTGTTGGTTCGATTGTTTTCAGCGGTTACCTTTATATGAGCGCTGGTGGAGACGAAGCTCGTTTAGAAAAAGCTAAAAAAAGTTTAATTTATTCTATCACCGGTATAATTCTTTCACTCTTAATTTACGCCATTCCGGTTTTTGTAAATAGTGTGTTAAAGTTATAATATGAGCTTAACTAAACAAGATTTAAAAGACATCAAAGGAATCGTTAAAGAAACTGTTTCCACAGAAATTGATAATTTTGCAATTATTGTCGCAAAAGGTTTTGATGAAGTTCATGATAAGTTGAAAGAACATGATAAACGTTTTGGAAAAATTGAAGATCAATTAACTTACCAAAATCAAAAAATCGACCAAAACCACAGTGAGGTTATGAGTGAAATTAAACACACTAGAATTATGGAGAGTGAAGATATTCAAGCGATTGGAAGCGATGTAATTAATTTAGACAAACGGGTCACCAAATTAGAACGAGCCGTTTTGTAAGGATAACTCTATTGAAGTTCTCGGAATTTCTGATAAGTTACATATATGTTCGAAAAAATATCTCGATACTTTTCTTGTGATATTGGAATTGATTTGGGGACCGCCAATACTTTGGTTTATGTTGCGACCAAAGGTATTGTAATCAACGAGCCTTCAGTTGTAGCAATCAATAACAAAACCAAACAAGTTTTGGCGATTGGTGCTGAAGCTCAGAAGATGGTTGGAAAAACACCTGGTTATATCGTTGCTTCTCGACCATTAGTTGATGGAGTTATTTCAGATTTCGAAGTAACGGAAGCGATGCTAAAATACTTTATTAACCATGTTCAAACTAAAAAGATTCCATTTTTCTCTAGACCTCGGGTAGTAGTTGGAATTCCATTTGATGTTACGGAAGTAGAGAGAAGAGCTGTCGAAGAAGCCACCTTGAACGCCGGTGCTCGTCAAGTGTTCTTAATTGAAGAACCGATCGCCGCCGCTATTGGCGGACGATTACCAATTCAAGAACCCGGCGGATCTTTTATAGTTGATATTGGGGGCGGAACAACTGAGGTAGCAGTTATTTCAATGGGTGGGATTGTAGTTTCAAAATCACTCAGAGTAGCTGGAGATGAATTGACTCAGGGAATTATTGATTATATGCGAGAAAAAAATAATCTATTGATTGGGGAAAAAACCGCAGAAGAAATTAAAATTAAAATTGGAAGCGCCTTGCCGTATAAAGACGGAATGAAGATGACAGTGCGAGGTAGAAATTTATTAAGTGGATTGCCTTTCGAAACCGTGATATCAAACGGAGAAGTCTATCAAGCAATGAAAAAACCAATCAATCAAATTGTTGATGCAATAAAAAGTGCTCTTGAAGAAACCCCGCCCGAATTAGCTGCTGATATATATGAAAAAGGAATATTTTTAGCTGGAGGTGGGGCATTATTGAAAGGAATGGATAAATTAATTAATTCGGTAACAAAAACAAAAGTAAATATTGTTGATGATCCATTAACGGCTGTGGCTAGGGGAACGGGGTTTGTATTAGAAGATTTAGATAATTTAATTGATGTGCTATTACCGACTGAGTTTGGAAAATAAATCATGCTAAAAAAAAATTATAGAATTATTCTACTTTCAACTTTAATTATTTTAAGTTTATTGTTAGTAATCAGAAAAGTAATTATTGCCGATTGGCAAAGCCGTACTTTATTAATAATGGCAAAACCTGTGGTCTCACCTATATCGGGATTGTTTCAAATAAGAAGTCTCAACCAAGAAAATAAAGAGTTAAGAGCCAAGTTAATCGAAGCTCAAGAAAAAGATTTTAATTTAGCGGTGCTAGAAAACGAGAACAAAATTTTGAAAGAAGAATTAAACATTCAAAACGATACAGCTGATTTACTTGGAGCAAAAGTAATTGGCAAAAATCCAATTCTCGAATCGGGGTCTATTTTAATAAATCGAGGTAAAAATGACGACATTGAAATAGGGAAAGCAGTTACTTACCATAGTTTTTTAGTTGGGGTGATTGAAGTAGTTAAAGATGAAATAGCAACTGTCCGTTTAATTAATTCTAGTCAGACCTTAATTCCTGTTACAATTGTCGAAGCTAACACAATCGGTTTATTAAGTTCGAGGCTTGAAGGAATTGTTGTTGAGCAAGTTTTAGTTGATAAGAAAATAGCGATTGGTGATAAAATTGTATCTAACGATATTGAGGGGGGGGCAAGCTCAAAAATATTTATTGGAGAAGTAGCCGAAATTATTTCATCACCATCAGATATCTATCAAACATTAAAAGTTAAAACACCCATCGATTTTCAAAATTTACAATTTTTATTTGTTCATAGATAAAAATGAAAACAAACTTTTTACTTTTTATTGTTCTTGGTTTATTAGTTGGTTGGGTTCAATTAATATTATTTAATCTTAATATTTTTTTAAATATATACTTAATAATTAGTACAATACTATTAATAATCGATAACAAATCACAACTCAAATTAGCGATCTTTTTTTTGATATACTCTATACTAATTATCCATAATTCTTACTTTGGAATAATCTTTATTTTAACGATTTTATGGTTATATATTGCAAAATATTTGTTGAACTTTTACAATAATTTTTCATTTTTACCAAAAATAATAATTATTTTTTTATTAACTATCTTTTGGCATTTTATATTTTGGATTATTTTTAAATCAACTTTTTGGCAAATAATATTTGTTTATGCATTATTTGAAACGCTAATCATCTATTTAATAGTTAGTTTTTACAGATCAAAACAAAATAAATTAATCATTACAAGTTAAATCCATACCCAAATATGCACGTTCCTGGAACGTGCATATTTGGAATAAGAGATTATTTATGAAGAGAAAATTTTATAAACCAAACAATTTCGACAAAATTGAATCTAACAGTCATGAATTTTCAGTCGAAATAAAACCACTTGATCAACAGCCAATTATAAACAATCCTGCCTCAACCGGATTAATTAGATGGTATTTATTAACCTGTATTGTGTTCGTAATTATACTATTTCGCCTATCCTATCTTCAAATTACTGAAGGAAAAATAAATCAGAGATTGGCTGAAGGTAATAGGATACGCTTACAAGAAATAACAGCGCCAAGAGGAAATTTTTACGATCGGGAGGGAAATCTATTATCTCTAAATGTAGCGCAGAGCAATTTGGTTATCTATCCGCTCGAAATATCAAAAAATTATCAAGATAAGCTAGTAATATTAAATAAGATATCTGAAGTTTGCGATCTTGATTTTGTAGATGTTGCTAAAAATGTTCTTAAGATAAATAGCGTAGAACCGATAATTATTAAACCAAAATTAGATCATCAAGAATCACTAAATTTACAAATTAAAATTAAAGGTATCACTGGTATTGAGGTTGAAAATATTCCGATTAAAAAATATCAAAATATTCCAGGGATCGGACATATATTAGGTTATATTGGCAAAGTTTCAGAAGAAGATTTAAAAACTGACAAGACTTTGAGTTATACCGATTTAGTCGGTAAAAGTGGTTTGGAAAAAACTTACAATAGCGATTTAAGGGGGAAAAATGGTTTTAAGAAAAACGAAGTCAATTCAAGAGGAGTTCTACAAAGAATGATTAGCCAGAAATATCCCGAAATTGGATCAGATCTTTATCTTAGTATTTCTTCTAAATTGCAAATTAAAGCTAACGAATTATTAAAAAAAACACTTGAGGAAAAAAAATTATCAAAAGGAGTGGTGATAGTCTCTAATCCCCAAACTGGCAAAATATTATCTATGCTCTCTTTGCCAGACTTTGATGCTAATTTAATGCAAGAAAGTAAAGACGAAATCGATAAAATATTTAGCGATTCTAATAACCCTTTGCTTAATCGAGCTATTGCTGGGCAATATCCTTCAGGATCTTCAATTAAACCAATTATTGCGGCATCAGCTTTGCAGGAAAACATTGTCAATTCTAGCTATGCGGTCGATACACCATCAGAAATTACAATTGGTGATTCTACTTTCCCCGACTGGAAGGATCACGGAATGACAGATATTGAACGAGCGATTGCAGAAAGTAATAATATTTTTTTCTATATGCTGGGTGGCGGTTGGAAAAATATTCGTGGATTGGGCGTTGAAGGAATTGAAAAATATTTGAAACTCTTTGGGTTTGGGAATGATACAGGCATCGATTTAACTGGA
>LBRB01000004.1 GCA_000991185.1 Berkelbacteria bacterium GW2011_GWA2_35_9
CCAAATCCTTTTTCTTAAATATTTTTCTTTTCATTTTCCCTCCTTTTTTATTTATGACTCAAGGCTAATATTTTTAGCTCAAGTTTTTTAAGTCTTTTTTTTAATAAATCAGTTTCTTCATACAATGCTGTTGTATCTTCTTTGTTCGATTCGGCAATTTTTGATAATTTTTGCTCAACTACCTCAAGTCTAGTCTGCATGTTAGCAACAATTAACCCAAGTTTTTCCAATCTTTTCAAGTCTTGCTTCGTTAATGACATAATTATTTCTTAATAAATCTATTATACCACATAAATCTATTATACCACGAGCATTAAATACTATTTCCCCACTTCTAACACTTGTTCGACTAATCGGTTGGCGTAGCCAAATTCGTTATCGTACCAACCAAATACTTTGATTAAATTACCAATGGCTTTGGTTAGTGGAAGATCAATAATTACTGACGCAGTCGAACCAACAATATCAGTTGAGACAATTGGTTCGGTTGAAACTTCCAAAATCCCATTCCATTCTTCAGCTTTCGAAGCTTTTTCATACGCCGAATTAACTTCTTCAACTGTTACTTCTTTTTTCAAGACCGCCGTGATGTCCGAAATAGAGCCGACTGCCACCGGCACTCGCAATGAAATTCCGTCAAACTTACCTTCGAGCTCTGGAATTACTTCGGTCGTCGCAATCGCTGCGCCGGTTGTGGTTGGCACAATATTTTCCGTAGCATTTCTAGCTCTACGCAAATCTTTGTGTGGTCCATCTTGCAAAAGTTGATCTTGGGTATAAGCATGGACTGTCGTCATCAAGGCTTTCTCAACTCCAAAATTTTCTTCCAAGACTTTTATCATCGGCGCCACACTATTGGTCGTGCACGACGCATTGTTGATAATCTCTGCTTTACCGTCGTATTTATTTATACCCAAGACATAAGTTGGGGCAGGATCGTCTTCGTTTGACGGAGCGGAAATAATCACTTTTTTTGCACCAGCCAAGATGTGCTTTGAAGCATCATTTTTTGAAGTAAAAACGCCCGTGCATTCTAAAACGACATCGACTGCCAATTCTTTCCACGGCAAATTACTTGGTTTTTTTTCGCTCAAAGCTCGAACATTTATTCCATCGATTGAAATATTGTTTTCATCAGCGCTAACTTCATGCTCCCAACGACCATAGCTACTATCATGCTTGAGTAAATCAGCTAAAGTTTTATTGTCTGCAAGATCATTGACTGCTACAATTTCAATCTCATTTTTGAATTTATCGTAAGCAATTTTAAATGCGCTTCGACCTATTCTCCCAAAACCATTGATAGCCACTTTAATCATAATAACTCCTTAATAATTTCTTCTTTATTATTTGAATTTAACATTTTTATTCTATCTTCAACTCTTTTTTCAACTTCGTCAATAGCCGGTTCAAAATATTGATACGGTTTTATTGTTGATTGAGAAATTCCTTTGATTAATCCTTTCTTAAAAGCTAATCTTAAATCGGTATTAAAGTGAATATTCGAAAAATATTTTCGAGCTAATTTTAGTTGTTCATCTGGCACCCCACTAGCGCCATGCAAAGTCAAACTTGTACCCGGCAATAATCTTAACTGGATTTTTTTTAGCAGATCAAAATCCAACTTGGCTATTTTTTTCTCCATCCCGTGACTACTACCAACTGCTACCGCCAAACGATCAACGCCAGTTTGTTGCAAATATTTAAACACATCTGAAATTTCAGTATAATTTTTTGATAAATTTTGACGTTGGTAACTACCCTCACCAATTTTTCCCAATTCACCTTCGATAGAAATCGAACTTGAATAAGTTTTTGCCATCGCTACAACTTTTTTGGTTAATTTAATATTGTAATCTAACGAGTGCTCTGACAAATCAATATGCACTCCATCAAACCCGGCTTCGAGCACTTTTTTGACTGAAGATAAACTTTTGTGATGATCAGCATTTAGATAGATCGTCCAATTATATTTGCGTCGATAATAATCAACCGCTTTTTTGGCTAAATCGTAACCAACAAAATTGGCTTCACTCTCGCTCAATGCTACAAAAATTGGTGAACGGGTTTTTAAACAACCGCCGACTATACCTTCAAGTTGTTCAAACGATGAAAAATTAAAATGTGGCAACGAGCTATCTATTTTACTATAATAATTCAAAACCTTTTTCAGTCCCATAACTTTATTTTACCACTAAAACAATTATTAGTTGAATTCCAATAATGTCATTCCCGTGCCTGTCCGCCTTTGGAGGGAAAACGGGAATCCAGTTTAGTTTGTCTAGATTCCCAGTCCCTCCAAAGGTGGGCAGGCACGGGAATGACAATCAAGTGCCACAAAAAAGCCCGTCGTAATATTACTCATTAGGACGAGACTCTTTTGTAAGCTCACTTATCTATTCACCAACTGGAGATGTAGCTTCTGGAACATCTGTAGCCGGTGCCGGTGCAACTGGAATTCCATCCCCTGTGGTTGACGGTGCTGGTGTTGGTTCTGGTGTTGGTGGAATTTCGGTTGGTTCAGGTATTGGAGTCGGTTCCGCAATTGGTTCTGTTGGTAATATTGGTTCCTCTGCCGGTGTAGGTTCACTAACTGGGGCTGGAGTTGGTGTCGGTGGCACTTGATTCGGAAGAGCTGTATCATCAGCTGGTGTGCCAGTATTTGGCATAGTTGTATTTAAATCGTCCATTTTTTTCACCTCCTTTCAATTTATAATTATTATTTTAATTGACCTGGTTTAACGCTTTACCAATTTTCAAAACGCTTAATATATTTTTAGCGACAATTTCACTCATTTTTTCTCTTGCTTCTAGTGTGGCAGATCCAATGTGTGGTGTCAAGATAATATTTTTTAAACCTTTGAAAATTACCGGAACCTTTGGTTCATTTTCCCAGACATCCAAGCCAGCTGAAAATATTTTACCGCTTTTTAACGCTTCTGCTAAACTTCTATTTTCAATTATTCCGCCACGAGCGGTGTTAACCAAAATAGCATTTTTTTTCATCAATTTGAATTCTTCTTTTCCAATTAAATGGTGAGTTTTCTCGTTAAGCGGAGTATGAATTGAAATAATATCGCTTCTTTCAAGCAACTCATTTAATGACAAATGTCTGGCTTTCAATTCCAATTCGAAACGGTCATCTCTCATTAAATCGTAATAAATAATTTTGGTTTTAAAACCATAGTAACCAATTTCAGCCACAAATGATCCGATTCTACCTAGCCCAACAATGCCTAAAGTCTTTCCCCAAACTTGCGGTCCCAACCAACCAGACGGTTGCCAAAATTTATACAACCCGTTTTTAATATCTTGATTACTTTCTAAAACTCGACGAGCCGAAGCTAAGATTAATGCCCAAGTATGTTCCGCAACCGCTTCGGTTAAAATTCCTGGAGTATTGGTAACGATTATATTTTTTTGTTTGGTCGCTTCAAGATCAATATTGTCAAAACCGACTGCATAATTGGCGATTATTTTAAAATTTGGACCTAGTTTACTAATGAAATGCTGATCGATTTTATCAAAAAGCATTGTGATAGCGCCATCATATTTAGGCAATATTTTTTCAAGTTCTTTTGGTTTGAGTGGTCTTTTTTTACGATTAACAACTACCTCAACCCCATGATCTTGCAAGTATTTAATACCAACTTCGTTGATTGGATATGTGACAAATATTTTCACTATATTTCCCTGACTTTAATTCTTTTTTTTCGACTAGCGACAATTTCATCAATCAAACTTTTTCTCAATATCCCCCGTTGTGGTCCAATTTCCTGAATGACTGATTCGGAATTAACTGCCCCATATTGCATACAATCGGCAATATTTTTGCCTTTTAAATAGGCAACTGTAAAACCAGACGCAAAAGCGTCGCCCGCTCCAGTGCGTTCGATTGGTTTGACTTTTTCATCAATATCCAAGAAATGGAAATGATTTTCAGCATAGTAATAGGCGCCTTTCTCTCCATCGGTAATAACCACAATTTTTGGACCCAAATCGTATAAACGCAAGAGCAACGATTTAATATTGATTTTACGACTACTTTTAGTCATCAATTCCGCCTCTTCACGATTGACAAATATCGCTTCTGAATTAATTAATAACTGAGATACTTTTCGATTTTTTGTCACTAACTGAAATGTCCCCGGCTGATAAAATAATCGGCTACTATTTTTTTTAAGATTGGCTAAAAGTGGATCGATTATTCGATCCCAAGAATTATTCATAGAAGTTAAATAGATCGCCTTTGCCTGAATTTCCTTAGGAAATATATAGATCCGTTTTTTGTGATAAATTAGAATCGTTCTTTCGGCAAAATAATTAACAATAAAAGAAGTGTTTGATCTTCTTTTTTTATCAAATTCAACAAATTTTGTTTTAATATTTTCCAATTTAAATTTATCTAACGCTCGGTGTCCAACATCGTCATTGCCTAAAATTGTCCAAATAGCACTATTTAAACCCAATCTTGATCCGGCAACCGCTACATTTGAAGCATTGCCAGCGATACAATCGTGAATTTCAGAAATTGGAATTTTATCACCAAAATTAAGACACAATAATTGACTAGCTCCATTTCTTGAAGTCAAAACTTGCGCCTCTTTTTTACCCAAACTTAAAAAAGTATCAAGGGTCGTATCGCCAATAGTTAATAAATCATACTTCATGTTGCAAATTAAGAATTAAGATTTCATAATTCATAATCAAATTTAGAATTTAGAATTTAGAATTTAAGATTATTAATTTTGAATTAGATTCTAAATTCAGAGATATTAATTTTGAATTGCTTTCGTTATTTTCTTATAAATAAAAGTTTTACTCAATCCATATTTTACCATTAATTCCTCCGGTTTGCCCGATTCTCCGAATAAATTATCCACTCCAATCGGCAAGACTTTTGTCGGTTTTCTCTGAGATAATAACTCACTGACAGCGCTAAAAAGCCCGCCAGTTTTTTGGTGTTCTTCACAAACTACAACCAATTTTTTACCTTCAATTTGCTCCAATACTGTTTTTTCATCGAGCGGTTTAATAGTATGAGAATTAACAATTGTTACTCCAATTTTATGACTCTTTTCTAACGCTTTTCCTGCTTCAAGCGCTTCGTAGAGAATTGGACCAGCGCCAATTATCACGATCTGGTTTTCTATTTTTGATTGATAAATAATATTGGCTTTTCCAATTTCAAAAATATCATTTTCAGCCGTGATAATTGGCGTCTCTTCCCGTGGAATTCTAAGATAAATTGGTCCAGGATATTCTGCCATTTCAAGAGTTGCTTTTTTTGTTTCGTAATAATCGCAGGGCGCAATAATAGTTAAATTTGGGATTGCTCGTAAACTTGCGATATCTTCCAAAGCTTGATGAGTTGCACCGTCTGGTCCAACCGATAATCCAGCATGAGCGCCAATAATTTTGACATTCAAATTTTGATATGCGACCGAAACACGAATTTGGTCCCAACTTCTGCCTGGTGTAAAAACTGCGTACGAGGCACAAAACGGAATTTTTCCTTCCATCGCCAAACCCGACGCAACGCCAATCATATTTTGTTCCGCCACTCCAATTTCAACAAAACGGTCGGGAAAAGCCGATTTGAAAATATCCATTTTAGTTGACCCAGTTAAATCACAACACAAACCAACGATTTTTTTATTCTTTTCTGCCGCTTCTTTCAATCCCTCGCCAAATCCCTGTCGACAGAGCGCCATTTTTTTGTTATTGATGCTCACTTTTTATTCGATTATTTAAAGTTCGTAAATCATTTATAGCTTTAATTTCTTCATCTTTGTTGGGCGTTTTCCCGTGCCAGTTGAAATCATTTTCCATAAAACTGATGCCCTTACCGGGAATTGTCCGAGCAATTATACAACTTGGTCGATCAAAAACCGCTTTAGCGTTTTCGACTGCTTCGATAATCTCTGAAAAATTATTGCCGTCGATTTCTTGCACGTGCCAATTAAAAGCTCGGTACTTTTCCGCCATATCGTCAAGTGGCATAACATTTTCAGTATAACCATCAATTTGAATGTAATTTCGATCAACTATCGTAATTAGCTTAGACAACTTTTCTTTTGCCGAAAGCATAATCGCTTCCCAAGTTTGTCCTTCGTCGTGTTCGCCGTCTGAACTTAAACAGTATGTAAAATAATCTTTGTTATTCATTTTTCCAGCTAACGCAACTCCGACTGCTTGTGAAAAACCTTGACCAAGAGGACCAGAACTATTTTCAATTCCATACTTTAAATCACGATGTGGATGTCCTTGTAAAAACGAACCTAACTTTCTAAGATTTACTAATTCTTTTTTATCAAAATAGCCTCTCTCAGCAAGTGTAGCATACCAAACCGGACAAATATGCCCGTTGGATAAAATCACCCGATCTCGTTCTGACCATTTTGGCTGAGAAGGATCAATTGTGAGCAGTTTAAAATAGAGTGCAACAAAAATATCCGCCATCCCCAATGGACCAGCGCTATGCCCACTGCCAGCTGAATAAAGCATTTTAATTATGCTCTCTCTGACTGAATTGGCGTGTAATGATAATTGCTCAATATTCAAATATTCCCCTCTTTTTTAGTTAATAATTAAGATCTCATAATTCATAATCAAATTAGGAATTTAGAATCAATGATTATTAATTTTGAATTAGATTCTTAATTCTGAGATATTAATTTTGAATTTTAATTATCGCTTATCCAGCAATTATTTCCTGATATCCATCGTAAACTTCTCTCGGGTTTTCATTATTTAACAAGTATCCTCCACTACAAATAAAATCTGGCTGATATTTTATTACTTCTTTTATTGTTTCATTATTGACACCGCCGTCAATGCCAATTTTTCCGTTAAAATTTAATTCTCTCAATTGATTAATTTTTTCTAAATTTTCTGCTAAAAATTTACCACCATAAAAACCGGGCTCAACTGTCATAATTAAAATTGAACTAACTTGCGGAAGAATTGTTTTAATATTTTCAATTGCCGTTTGTGGATTAATGGCTAGACCAATGTTTTTATTTTCAATTAAATCTTTTTTGTTCAATGCTTCATAATGAATATAAATAATATTGGGATTGATTTGATTTAATTCATCTAAATATTGAGTAATATCTTCAACCATCAAATGAAATTGCATCTTGAAATTGTAATCGCTTGATACTTGTTTAATTTCACTAATCGATACGGTAGTATTATTAACAAATTTTCCATCGGCAATATCAATTTGAATTTCATCCGCTCCTAAATCGGCGCATATTTTCAAATATTTTTTAAATTGTTCGATGTCATTAGCCAAAATTGCTGGTACTATTTTCATAAATTCTAACTTATATTGTAAACAAAATAATAAAAAAGTTAATCGCAAACGCTTCCCCGCCTTGGCGGGGGAAAAGTGTTAATCTTTTTTGTGATTTTGTTTACACCCATGCTTAAATTAAAATCAATTTCTAATTTTTCAATTCTGCGAATAAATTTTTCTTGCTGATCAAATTTTGTCTCCAAAAATTTTTTAATAATTTTCTTCGACTGCTTTATATTTTGCCAGTGGCTAGATAAACATAAAATATTGAGATTATCGTCGTTGCGACCGGCTTCCGTCATCTCTTCGTTAAACGCCTGTGCTGCTCGAATATTTGTAAATCGATTACTGGCGATACACACCCCTTGCCCGCTTTTACAAAATAATATGCCACGGTTTTCTTCATTTTCTAAGACTTTTTGTGAAACTTTTTGTGCTATATCTGGATAATCGTCAGTGATATTAACTTCGTTCGCTCCCAAATCTTCAAACTCAATTTTTTCCGCACTCAAAAACTCGCCGATTTTTTTCTTTAAATACACCCCATTGTGGTCCGAACCAAGATAAAGCATAAATATATAATATATAATTAAGAATTAAGATCTCATAGTTAATAATCAAATTAGGAATTTAGAATCAATGATTATTAATTTTGAATTGGTTCTATTATATCAACTTTCCACTCAATCTCATAATCGTTGGCGTTGACTTAGTATATTTTTTATGATTTAATTATCTCATTCGTAGCTTGAAAAGGAGTAGGTATTATGGAAAAAGTTTCTTTCAAGGAAAAAAGAATTATCTTAATCACTAATGAAATTGGATATAATCTTTTGAGAAAAATAAGAACTAGTCGGTCTAAAAAACCAATTATTGTCGTTATCAATTCTTGTGGCGGAGATCTTGGATCCGCTTACAAAATTGCTCAGTATCTTCAAAATCGTTCCGCAACCGCCATAGTCACCGGTGTTTGCAATTCAGCCACAATTCCAATTTTACTAGCATGTTCGAAAAGATATTGCTTACCAACAGCAACAATATTTTTTCATTCTTTGAAAATGAACTTAAATTTAAAAATTATTGATTTTCTTGATAAAACGAGTACAGATTCACAAATAGAAAGAGCGCTTGAAATACATAATACTTATGTTAATTTGATTGCTTCCCAAGTTCCGCTTGAACCGGAAGATATTACTCAATTTATGCGTGAAGAAATAGTTCTTAAACCCTCAATAGCAATCGAACTAGGCTTTCTGGATGCTAGGATAGATTCATTTTCTTATTAAATTTAAAACCCTGCGAATGCGGGGTTTTATTCTAAATAAGTTAGCACTAGCATTATCAATGCACCAAAAATAATCGCTAAAAGTTGGAATAAACTCACTAATGGGCGAAACTCTTTTTTTAATTCAGGAATTAAATCCGATCCGGCTAAATAGATAAAACCACCGGCAGTAACAGCTAATAAATAATTGATGTTCAAAACCGTCAAATCACCAATAACAATAACAAAAATGGCGCCTAAAATAGCTAACACTGAACTGAATAGATTAAACCAAATGGCTTTGGAAATTGTAAATCCACCGTGGATTAAGATGGAAAAATCGCCAATTTCTTGGGGGATTTCGTGCATCACAACTGCAATTGTCGTGGCAATTCCAACCGATGGAGAGATTAAAAAGCTGGATGCAATCATAATTCCATCAATAAAATTGTGCAGTCCATCGCCAACCAAATTGGTCCAAACTAAAGGGTGTGGATGATCGGATGTGGTCGGAATATGGCAATGACGCCAAAATATTAATTTTTCTAAAACAAAGAAAATCATAATTCCAATAAAAATTGCTATGCCGATATTGGCATTAAAATTGTTCTCAGCTAATGTAGGTAAAATATGAATAAAAACATCACCGAAAAGAGCACCAGTTGAAAAAGCGACAAAAATCATTAAATATTTTTTCAATATTTTTGCCGAACAACCTAAAAATAGTATGCCAATAAAAGAGATTGAACTAACGAGCAAAGTTGCAACCAGTGGGTAATAAATTTCTAATCTCATATTCATATTCTACCTTATGGGAAATAAATTGACAAACTTAACCAATCTTGTCATTATGGTTAAGACAATCATTCGTACTTTGAAAGCGAGATCGACGATGAGCGAATTCAATATTGTTGGTGATTTTGTTAGCAATACTTATCTATGCTTCACCGGTTTATTGTATAGCCTCAAAAAGATTAGGTATACCCAAGACATAGATAAATTAACAGAGCAAATGGTTAATGCTTGGATTTCAGGCGTTATATCAATTTTGAACGAAACAGATTTTTTTCATTTACGCTCAAAAATTGAAAACGAATCAAGTAATTATAATTTATTAGCGCTCAAACATTTTTTGGATTTGTTAATTGAATCTAAGAAAAGACTTGGCAATCCTGCCAACAAAGAACGCTACAATATCTTAATTGAAACAATCGAAAATATTCTCACCCCACCCCCTCCCGCCCGGGAGGGGATTATATTACAAAAATACTCAAATAAATTTGAGTATTTTTGGCTCCCCGGGTAGGATTCGAACCTACGACCATCTCCTTAACAGGGAGCAGCTCTGCCGCTGAGCTACCGGGGATCAATGATAATTTTAACAAAATAGTTCTAAAACTTCAAGTCTTCCACTATCCTCTTTCCAACCCAAGTTCATTTTTGAGAGAATTGATAATTTCTTTATCTTTTGAAAGCAATCTTTTCAGACTTTCTTCAACATCCTCTTGCTTAATTTCCATATTTAAAAATTTTTGTTGCAAAATATCAACCTGTTCTAGAATTTCTGTATATAATTGTATATTGACTGAAATATCTGGATAAAGTTGAGCGCCAATGTTGTCAAATTTTTCTAAATACTTTGTTTGATTGTGCAAAATTTTAATCTGCCCGTCAAACCAATTTGTGGCTAGTTTCAATTTGCCGTTAATATCTTCAGTTTGATACTTTCCTCCAAATATTTCCCAAAAAAGACGATTGCCTCGCCAGTGTTGTCGGTCAAAGTCGCCTAAAGCCATTAAATCCGCCAACGCCATAACTCGTTCTAGCACATCCTCTTTTATTTGAATATTATCACTAGTTAGCGATTGCTGATGATTTGCAAAATCAAAGCGTGTTGCAAGAATCATTTTAATCAACCAGCTTTTTTCTTGATCGGAATAAATAGTTTTTAATTTATCATCCATATTTATTTGTCGCAAGACAAATTCAGCGCTTTCTTGTTCGTTTTTGCCCGGATCTTGCATCCCATTATTTTCTTGAATTACATCGTGCCCGGCTCCAGCAATCATAACCAACAATTTATCTTGAGGATCAATTAAATTTGGATATTTTTCTTGGTACAAATCAAAAGCGGTTATACTGTCCTGAATAAATTCAAGACTATGAGCCAAATCATGAAATGGTTTTTCACCTTCGCCATCAACTCCATACTTGTCTTCAATTTCTGTCAATAAATCAAGAACTAATTTTTTGGTCGCTTCTTTTTTCTCACCATCCGCTTCAATTCGATCAATAAGCTCAAGGACGCTACCCATTTTCGATTCTTCTTCTAAATTATTGGTTATCTTTTCCATTTTTACTCCCATACCACCATTGCACACCTACGATGTGTGTAATGGTTCCTTAGGTTATTTTGATGCTTCTTTTATTCTTTTAAACACAAAATTTTTATCCAAATTTGCTAGGAACCAACCGGCTTTTGGACCGGAGGTTTTATTAAGAAATATTTGATAAATTGTCTCAAATGTTTCTTTCGGTTTCAAGCCCAATACTTTACCAGTTTCATAAATATAATTGTGAATTATTTCTGGTTCACTCTCTCTTGCAACTAGATCAGCAATTTTTTCAAGTAATTTTTTTTGACTATCATTCAATTTTACTTTCGGTATTTCTTTTTGGATTTCAAACTTTTCATCTTCGCTAGCAAATTTTTCCAAATAGATTCGAGCATATTTTATTCGATTAGCTAAATCTTTTTTATCAACTTCAGTCAATTTTGATCCTTTTTCTTTTTCGGCTTCTTTTTCAATATCTAAATATGATATTTGAATATATGAAACAATTTTTGAAAAACGCATCAGATATTCTGGAACCTCTTGAGAAATTTTAGAGTATTCATAAATTTTAGCTTCGTCACTCTTTGGATCTGTAATATATTGAGTATGAGCACGATCAAAATCGTTATAAAGTTGGGAAATTGTTTTGCCGTCAAGATTAAAATTTAACTGAATCTTTGGGTTGCTTCTAACAATCAAATATTTTAACAATTCTGCTGGCAATACTTCACTAACTTCCCTAGCTGAATT
Organism: Berkelbacteria bacterium GW2011_GWA2_35_9; assembly: GCA_000991185.1. GTDB lineage: Bacteria > Patescibacteriota > UBA1384 > GWA2-35-9 > GWA2-35-9 > GWA2-35-9. The sequence continues at coordinate 11,654 of LBRB01000004.1, forward strand.
ACCCAAACCTTTGCTCGAACTCATTTTCTTTCCGCCTACTAAAAAGAATTCGTAGCGAAATTTTTCCGGAGTTTTTATGCCATAAACTTGCCGTGCAATTTCACTTGCTATATCGTGGCTACCATTTTTTGTCATATGATCTTTTCCCGCTCCCTCAACATCACTTTTCCAAATAGACCATTTGGCAGCCCATTCAACTTTCCATGGCAGTTTTGAGTTTCCGTTAAGTGGCGATAGTTCACCTTTATGCCCGCAACCTTGGGTGTACTTTACCCAATTTTCTCCACATTCATAAGATACTTTTTCTCCATCCCAAGCATAAGCTCGAGTTGTGCCAATTTTATGACATTTCTCGCAAATCATCTGAATTGGAAACCAATCATAGGGTCTATCTTGATTGGCAATATTTTTATATATTTCTCTAACAATATTTGCTTTATTGAGAGCGATTTTAATTGACTGATTGAATTCACCCTGTTTATACATTTTTGATGTATAAACAATTTTTGGCTCAATCCCCAAACTATTAATTACCTCAATAAATTCATCGGCAAAATAGTTAGCAAAACTGCCTTTTCCGTCTGGAGCTGGAATTTCGGAAAGCGGAATTCCCATATATTTTTCGTACTCTTTTGGAATATAAATCGGTAACGAGTCCATTGGATCGTAGTCGTCAAATCCATATTGAAAAACCGTTTTTTTACCACTTTTTTCTAGAGATCTAGCGATTGTGCTGTGATACAGAACACCTTCCAAAGCTCCAACATGAACTCTGCCTGATGGTGTTTTTTCATCCGTCACTAAATAACCATCTAGCTTTCGTTCTTTTATAATTTTTTTTATTAATTCATCTGCCCAAAACATAGTATTTTTACTTTATCAAATTATTATTGATAAGTAAAAACATAATTCAAAATTCAAATCTCAAAATGTCATGCCAAAGGCAGATCCGCCTCTGGCTGGACAAAATGACAAATCAAAATTTAAAATTCAAAATAATTCTTAATTCTAAATTAGGTTTTGAGATCTGAGATCTTAATTCTTAATTATTACCTTATTCTATTAAACTTCCAAAACCTACTGTATAATATTATTATGGAAAAAGAACCACCATTGACTATTGAACGATCAAAAATTCCTGAATCTAGAGATGAAAAGATCAAATTAATTTCCCGTTTACGGGAACAAATTGCTGAAAAAAAAGGAGTTGATCCAAGAATTTTTCATACCCTAATTAGAAGTATTAATATTTCAGATAAAGATCAGGATCTTAATGAATTGTCTAGTCATGCAAAATCTGGAAGTGGATTAATGATTGATGCGCTTTATCACCCACTAGAAAGCACACTGGAGCTAAAACCCCATTACTTTAAGAACAAAACTGAAGCCGAGCAAAAACATATTTTAGCTCATGAATATGCTCACTCGCTTGAACCATTGATCGCAGGAAATTCTAAAATTACTCGGCTGATTGAAAGTTTTGGTGAAGCTTATGACTCTGGCTATATCCAAAAGGTTGGTCAAAAACACCAAGGTGCGGAAAGAACGACCGATATTGTTGGGGCATTTCTAAACAGCAAAACGGTCGCTGAATTCCAGACTAATTTAATTGCTATTAGTGCCCACCCAGACAAAGAAAATGATAGTTTCCATGTTCCATATCAAAGTAATATTGTTGAGCTTTTTATTGAGCTTGAAGAAAATGTTATTGGAAAACTAAAAACTCAAACGCCACAGGATATTTATTCAATGACAAAAAAATACGACTTTGCCTTTGACTATATCGAAGAAGGTTTTGATGACAATAATCCAAGTTGGTCAATGTCGGCTAAAAATATGAATAAAAATCTTGCAACTGCAAAACCCAATCAATCTTTTTCCGAATCCGTTAAAGCTGAAGCCCAGAAATTTGCCAGTTATGGGTTTTGGGGGTTCTTCAAGTAACATATATAATTCAAAATTAATATCTCAGAATTAATAATCACAATTTAGAATTTATAATTATTATCAATTATCAATTAAATTTTGAGATCTGAGATCTTAATTCTTAATTTGTATGTATTATGTTCCATAAAATCACCCTCATCATTTTCGGTCTGCTGCTAATCATTTTTGCAATATTTTTTGCAAGTGCAATTGATAATACTCAAAACAATGGCACGATTACATCATTAGAAAATAATATTAAAAAATTGATTCCATATCGTTTTTCAAAAAATAAATCGTCAGCCAACCGTTCTCAAAAAGTACCTATTTTAATGTATCATTATGTACGAAGTGTTGATAAATCAACCGATCCGACTGGCTGGAGTTTGTCCGTCACTCCGGAAAATTTTGCTCTCCAATTAAGTTATTTAAAAAGCCAAAATTATCAAACTCTTTCGTTCGAAGATATTGATTATTTAATTGAGAATAAGCAAAATTTTCCGGAAAATCCAATAATTTTATCCTTCGATGATGGTTATAAAGATTTTTACGAAAACGCTTATCCAATTTTAAAAACCAATAATTTTTCTGCCACCGTTTTTATGATTGGCGGAAAAATCAATCAAGATAATTATTTAAGCGCTGATCAAATAAAAATATTAGACAATTATGGAATCGAATTTGGGCTCCATACTCAAACTCATATCAATATGACTAATGCGTCCGATTCAAATATTATTAAAGAACTATCTGAAAATTCAAATATTTTACAGTCGATTACTAGCAAATATTCAAATATTTTAGCTTACCCGTCTGGGCAATTTGATCAGAATCTAATTGATCTTATTGAAAAATCGGAAATAAAATATGGATTAACGACGGTCGAGCAAATCGCTGATTTTTCAGTCCATAATCCGTTAATTTTGCCTCGCCTTAGAGTTCGAGGTTCAACAACGCTTGAGAAGTTTAAAGAACTACTCAATAATACAAATAGTTATTTGATAGTACCGACAACGTCAACAAATCAAATTCAAAATTAAGATCTCAGAATGAAGAAACACAATTTAGAATTTAAAATTAAAGAATTAGAAATAATTGCTCAGGAGCTCAAAAGCTCAATCTGTCCACTTAGGGTAGGTGCGACACAAGCCGTTCCGGGCGAAGGAAACCCGGATGCTGATATTTTATTTATCGGTGAAGCGCCGGGTGAACAAGAAGATAAATTGGGTCGTCCGTTTGTTGGGGCAGCTGGAAAATTGTTGGATAAGTTACTCGCCAGTATTGATTTAAAAAGAGAAGATGTTTTTATCGCCAATATTGAAAAATTTCGTCCGCCGGGAAATCGTGATCCATTGCCGGAAGAAATTTCAGCCTGTTTTCCGTTCTTGGAACGACAGATTAAAATAATTCAACCAAAATTAATCATCACGCTTGGTCGCCATGCGCTTAAAAAAATGTTTGAGTGGGATAGAGATAAAATAATTGAAAAAAATATTTCGATTGGCGAATTCCACGGCAAGTTAATTAAGGGCAAAAAAGGCGATTATTTTCCCAGCTATCACCCCGCCGCCGGTCTCTATCACCCGTCAACCAAAATTGAGATCGAAAAAGATTTTCAAAAAATCCCCCCAATACTACATTATTTACCCTGTAAATAATAGTACCTGACTAACGATCGTTATCCAAGTACTATTATTAAGTTGTTAATATTTCTTAGTATTTGAGTCCCATGAGGTACAGAAAGTCGCTTAAACGATTGACATAGCTGACGATTGGAGTTAGTGCTTTTGATTTGTTTTGATAATAATATTTGGATAATTTTCGCTCCCCTCGTCGACAAACGGTTCGGGCAATATGAAAACTAGCGCTAGTGCTATTTTTTCCGGGCAGAATAAAACCGGATTTTTGAATATATTTTTGATTTTTTACAATATACGCTTCTAATAATTCCGTCTCGTTTTCCCAATTCTGTTTGCCATTTTTATATCCGGCGATAATAGCTGAAAAATTTAAAATATTTTGCTGAATCTTTTCAACTAAATCTTTATCGACTTTTTTTATATTTAGCTTGACTAACCCTAGCCAACTATTCAATTCGTCAAATGTGCCAACTACATCAAAAACTAAACTACTTTTAGCAATCTCTTTTTTGTCGATCGTTGACGATTTCCCTTTATCTCCTTTTTTAGTAAAAAGCATAAAATTCAATTAATAATTAAGATCCCATAGTTAACAATCAAATTAAGAATTCAAAAACAATGATTATTAATTTTGGATTAGATTCTGAATTCTGAGATATTAATTTTTAATTATTTACCTTGGTGCCACTTTTTTTCTGAGGATCCATTACTTTGGGTCACCGACACTCCGACCGGAGTGTCGGAGCTTTTCTCATCTTTGTTCTTTTCTATTTTCTCTTTACTCTTGTTATATTCTTCCAGCTCTCTCCCCGCCATAATATTCATAGTCATCCGATCAACTTCCGCCCAGCTCTGCGCTTTCTGCAACTTTTTCTGCATTTTTTCGTTGAGCAATATTTCCGCCGCTTCAATCGCCCCAATGATTTTTATCCGTTTATCCTCTTCGGCAATTTGAAAATCAAAACCGGGAATCAGTTTTGACAACAACGACGATTCTTCTTTGGTAAATTTTTGTATTGTTTCACTCGAGCTTTTTTCAAGCATTTTTTCAAGAAAATCCTGATACTTTTTTACTTTGTTTAAGTCTAGTTTCATATTTTTATAATTAAGATTTAATATCTCATAATTCAGAATCTAGTTTAGAATTCATAATTTTTTTTTACCTTTCATAGTTAGTATAGCTGAACTGATAATCTTGGTAATTTCTTCTGCTTCTTTTAATATTTGATCGGCTTTTTGTAGTAAATTCGGACATGTTTCTTTGACTATAATTAACCAATACTTTGTTTCATTAGCACTTTTGAGAGCTATTTGAAAATATTTCAGGAAATCTAGCTTTGAACTTGCTGCCTTGGCTTCAATAATGTTTGCTCCAATCGACGTAGCGCTACGGATTAATTGATCAGCAACAGACCATAAGTTTCTATCCTTCCTAATATCATTACAAAAGTAAATAACACTAATGGAAAATTTTATTAATCTTTTGTAGAAATCGATTTTAAAATTTGAATTGTGATTTTGCATTCTGAGATATTAATTATTAATTAGTCAATGTATTGAAAATTATTTAGGTTCATCAAAATCCGGTGTCTCTTCCAACTGTATATCGCTCGTTTCTGGTTTGTTTGCTGATTCGCTCGTTTCAAATCGATTACCGCTTGTCGGTGTCGTCGGGCTTGATGGTTGTAAATTATCCCCAAATTTTGCGCTCTGCGGTCGACTAGCTGTTTCTGGTTGTTGCATCGTTGGCTCCGCCACTCCACCTCTGCCAATATTTTTCGGCGCTGACATTACTGGTGGTTTTTCAGTAGAATTTTCCGGCACAGACGAATTGGCAATAATACCGTGCATTGAGCCTCGAATCATTTCCATTGCTGGACCAAAATCGTGTTTAATTAACTCTTCCTGAGTCGCTGTGATATTAATGTAATTGTTAATCTCTTTTTTTATACTTTCAGCTTGTTCCGGGTTAGAAGCCATATAATGTTTAATCGTTGGATTATTAGCTATGACTGTTTCGACGGTTGGTACTTCGCCTTTTTCAAACGATTGGTCAATGCTGGTTTCAATATTGTTAATTTCATTATTAATTGTTTCTTCTTGCCCGGGTTCTTTTTTACCAGACGCTACAGCGATATTTTTCAAGCTTTTTAACATCCGCATACGAAAAACTCTTTCCCGCAAGTCAGTCACTCTAGCTAAGCTTTGCAACTGAAACGGTGCCAGAGCCGTTGACGCATCAAGTTGAGCTTTGCCAGTATCAACTTTAATTTTGGACAAATCCAACCCAGTAAAACCCTCTTTCATTCCCTCCGAAATCGCTTCTGTGATCTGACCTATCAACGCATCCAAATACTGATTCTGCACCGCCTCCGGATCAGTTGTGGCGTTTTCAGCAGTCACGGAATCGGCTGTTACACCACCCATTTCTGTTCCGCTCGTATCAACTTGTACAATTGGTGGTTCGATTGCTGATGCATGAATTGCTGATGCATGAGCGGATGGGTTTTGGAGATTCTTAATTTGTTCTGATAAATTTTGAATCTGTTTGTCAAATTGTGCCCTTTCCAATGGCACACTTGTTTTTCTTCTTTCATCAATCAACCTACTCTTCTCTCTCTCAAGACTCTCAATTTCAGATTGGCTGTTTTGGCGAGATGGTTGGGGTGGTTGTTGGGGTTGGTTCCAACCACCAGGACTGTTTACTGGCTTTTCTGGGGAGCCATTGTAATCGTAGTATCTAGCAACATTTTCATCAATATTCGATGCTTTAAGTGCACTATTTACATCTGCCATTGATCTGTCTCTATAAAAACCATGTCTTGCGTTTGCTGCATGCTCCCTGACCCATAAGTTAGCAAGTGCAAAAGCACGTGGCACGAACTTTTCACCAGTCGCTTCTGATATTATCTTGCCATAATAGAGCAATTGGTCTCTTGGGTTCATTCCACCAGAAAAATCACCCCTTAGAGTAGTTAATAATAATTGGGACTGGACTCTTTCTTTATCATTACTTGTTAGATCGTCTGCATTGGTTAGTTCCTGTTCATTTTTATTTCTTCTGATCGAATTTGCGATTGATAAATATGTTATTCTTGCCTTTTCTCTTTTTTCCCTATTATCATCGTTATCATCTAAATCAAGATTTTCGGCATTATAACTATCATTTTTTTTCATTCTTGATATCGCTCCCTGTCTTACCTCATTATCTTTTAAAATAGCACCAATTATTCTTCCTGCCATATAATCCTGCAATGATTCTGGGGTATTCTGAACTGAATCTTTATTAATTTCCATATGAACAGCAAATTGAGACGGAAAACCAGAAATAGCACCGAACCTTGTTGTTTTCATCGCTCCAGTTTCATTAATCTTTTTTTCTTCCTCAAGCCTATTTTGAAAC
>LBRB01000005.1 GCA_000991185.1 Berkelbacteria bacterium GW2011_GWA2_35_9
TGGCGAAGTGAATAATTTTTTTGGGTTAAAATTGTGTATAAATCTATAAAATCCCTTTTTGTTCCTCTCGATTGCAAAGCGTCTACCTTCATCGCCACCAAGTCTTGGAGCGAAGCAATCTTGATATTGTGATAATTTGCAAACTCACCGATACTGGGATAATGATAATAGAAAAAACTAATTTTTACTTTGTCAAAAACACCCAAAAAAGTATCGTCTGCGAAAAAAACCATACATAGTGAAGGTTTTTCTATCTGCTGATTGCTATCGGCTAAAACTCAACTTTCGGTGGTGTTTTGGATTTTTCCGCCTCTTCGCCTTCCATCTCAAAAAACGGCTGGCTTTCGAACTTAAGCTGGCGACCGATGGTATTAGTCGGAAATGTTTCTAGTTTTGTGTTAAAGTCCCGCACCTGACCGTTGTAAAACCGACGACTGGCTTCTATTTTATTTTCCGTGTCGCTTAATTCATCTTGCAAATCCAAAAAGTTTTGGCTGGCTTTTAAATCCGGATAGCTTTCCGAAACCGCAAACAAGCTTTTCAGCGCCCCGGTTAACATATTCTCCGCCTGCCCCTTTTGTTCTATGCCAGTAGCCCCCATCGCTTCGGTTCTGGCTTTGGTAACATCCGTTAAAACCGATTTTTCAAACTTAGAATACCCCTTAACCGTTTCAATCAAATTAGGAATCAAATCGTAACGCCGTTTCAACTGAACCGAAATATCGCTCCACGCTTCTTTTACCCGATTTCTCAAGGTTATTAAACCATTATAAACCGCAATTATCCAAAGAATAATTACCCCAAAAACTATCAAAACAATTGTGCCAATTCCCATAAATGCTCCTTTTTTTTATTATTATTGGTTATTAGCTATTAATTATTAGTTATTAGCTAATTTGTAGTATATCAGACCGTTTTCTTTAATACCAGCTGGGTCTTCACCGTTTTCAAGTCGGGCTTTTAGCTCATAATTAATTCCATCTTCTGATTTGTAGGTATAGTTAAATTCTTCGCCGACTCTCGGATCAAATGCAATTGAGTCAATATATGTCGAAACTAGTTTTAGCCCCGTATCCGATCCATTTGAAATTTTTTCTTCCCCACTGCTGGTTGGATAACTATTATTCACTGAAAAATAGGCATCAAGACCTTTTTTTACCATCTCTAAATCTCTTTTCCTCTGAGCATCTCGAGTCAATTCAGTACTTAACTCCTCTGATTCTGGAACACTTGTCGCCCCAAACTCAAAACTTTTTTCACTATTTCCTGGACTATAACTATAAACCGTTGTTGTTGTTTCTGAATTACCTGGAATCAAACCAACATACATCCCTAATGGAGTCAATATTAATCCATACGATAGAGCCGATAAAACAATAATTATTATCAACCCAAACAAGAAAAATTTGCTCACTCCAACTTTGGCTATCGTTTCTTTCGGATTATCATTTACTGTTTTCTCGATATTTTCCAATTTTTTATTCTCAGGCTCTTTTGCCTGTTTTGGTTCCTCATCAATTTGTTCAGCATTATTCGCTACAATACTTTCAATATCATCTTTTTTTTCTTCAATTTTTTCATTCGTTTTTTCTATTTCTGATTGATTCTCCCCAATTGCCGGAATATCAATCGGCTCGTCGGGAAATTGAGTATTTGCCTCCGGTGATGGTTGAGCTGTATTTGAATTTTCAATTTTTTCTGAAAGGTTAACCGATTTTTCACTTTTAACCGGAATAATTTTTTGAGGATTGCTTTCAGGATTTGTTTCGGGTTGAATTGGAGCCACAGTTGGATTTGTAGCTAAATCAATATTTTCCGTATTCAAAGTCGCCACTTTCTGCAAGTCGCTTTTCGGTTTAACTAATTCATCTCCAAACTGCAGTTTCATCGTCCCCGCCTTTTTATAATTTATAGTTTACTGTATTATAACTCAATTTCTAAAGCTTTCTCAAGTTGATTATCAACATTTTCTTGTTTTATAACCTCAATATCAGGTTTAATACCGTTTTTATCTATTTCTTGATCCTTAGGTGTCAACCACTTAGCGATCGTTAATCTTAACGATCCGCCATTCGATAATTCTTCCAATTTTTGAACCGAACCTTTGCCGTAAGTTTTTTCACCAATTATTTTAGCTTTCTGATTATCTTGCAAGGAACCAGCCACAATTTCAGAAGCACTGGCTGACCCGCCATTAACCAAAACGACTGTTTTAATTTCAGTTAAAATATTTTTCCGATTCGATTTCAATTCCTCAATTTCACCTTTTTTATTTTTTTCCTTGACAATCACTCCATCTATCCAATGTGATCCGATGTCAACCGAACTATCTAAATACCCTCCGGGATTACCACGAAGATCTAGCACAATTCGATCGATATTTTTCAAATCGTTATTTTTAACTACTTTTTCAAACAATTCGGTCGTATCACTCCCAAACTGAATTATTTCAATATAAAGTATTTTTTTACCGTTTTTTTCAATAATTTTACTACTAACCGAATCGTATTTAATCGTGTCTCTAACTATTTCATACTCTTTAGCTTGATGATCGCTTTTTTCAACTAACAATTTAACTTTCGAACCCTTTGGTCCACGAATTAATGATATTGCTTCCGGTAAAGAAACTTCTTGGCTGTTTTTGTCATCAATCTTTAAAATAATATCTTTTGTCTCAAGACCAGCTTTTTCAGCTGGAGAATTTTTAAGTGGGCTGACGACAGTCAACTTCCCATCATCAAGTGAAATTTCAACCCCGATTCCATCAAATTTCCCATCTAACTCTGAGATTAAATCCTTTGATTCTTCTTGGCTTAAATAAGACGAATGGGGGTCGCCTAAACCTTGAACAATTCCCGCCAACAAGCCGTCAATTATTTTATTTCGATCTATTTCACCTACGAAATCATTTTCAATTTCCGACAGCTCTTCGTTGATTAAATTAATTTCGTCTTGTGCTAATTTTCCTGACTGTTGATTTGTTTGCTCAAGAATTATTTTTTTTGAATAATCCTGCCAATTATAACCAAGATAAAATGACAGCAAGACTAACAAAATAACTGCGACGATTTTAGGTCGTTGATTAAGTTCCATATAAATTCATTATATCAGTTTGAAATTATTGCGCCACCTAGCACTTCATCGCCTCGATAAAAAACTACGTGCTGACCAGGAGTAATTGCTCGAACTGTCTCATTAAGCTGAATTTTGAACTTTGGATTTTGAAATTTATTTGGACTTTGGATTTTGAAATTTGAAATTTCCGAAATCTGTGTTTCATCAAAATCAACCACCAATTTATTGTTCTCAATATCCTTGTAAATTACATATAATGCCTTCCTTGAGTCAGATAGTAATTTTGAATTTTGAAATTTATTATGAACTTTGAACTTTGAACTTTGAACTTCGGAAGCACTAATGCGCTCTCCGATTGTATAATAAAACGCCCCATCATGCTCCCCGACTTTAGTATTGTTGCTCAATACAACATCTCCAATTTTTGGTTTAATCATCATTTTCAAAAACTCTTTCAGTGGTAATTTTCCAACAAAACAAATCCCTTGTGAATCTTTTTTGGTCGCATTCGGCAACCTATTTTTTTTAGCAATTTCTCGCACTTCAGTTTTCATCATCCCACCGATCGGAAAAATAACTTTTTCAAGTTGTTTTTGCCCAAGCTGCCAAAGGAAATAAGCTTGATCTTTTGAAGGGTCAACACCACGCAAAAGATAAAAATATTTTGCTAAATTTGAAATTTGAAATTTTAAATTCGCTCGGCGAAGCCGAGCGTAGTGTCCCGTCGCTAAATAAGCGTTTGGTGAAATTTTTTCAACGAATTTTAATAACGCTCCAAACTTAATAAATGTATTACACCAAACATCCGGATTGGGCGTAATGCCTTTTTCATAACCTTTAATAAATTTTGAAAATACATTTTTTGCATACTCTTTTTCAAAATTTAAAACATAAAAAGGAATGTCGAGAAAATTTGCCACTCGTTCCGCCATTTTTTGATCAGCTAAATCTGAACAACTGTCGGTAAATTTTTCATTTTTATTATTTTCGGTTAGCCAACTTTTTATATCAAAGTTTTTCAAAAAAACGGCGGTCAGATCAAAACCGGCTTTTTTTAAAAGCAATGCCGAAACTGCGCTATCTACTCCGCCTGAAAGAGCAATAACAGCTTTTTTAGATTTCATTTTGAATATTATAAGCTTTGATTAAATTTGAAAATAGATTAGCTACCGTTAGTGGTCCAATTCCGCCAATTGGCGGTACAATCGCTCTGACCAAGCTTTTTATTTTTTCAAAATCGGTATCTACCCCACTTGCATCAATGACAATTTGATTTTTAGAAACTAAATTTGGTTGAATAAATTTATGACTGCCGGAGGCTCCAATAACAATCTCCGCCTCTAATATTTTACTCCGATAATCACGGTCATTTTTTTCAGTAATATTGACAAAGGCACCTTGTTTTTTAAGCAAAGTTGCTAACGGTCTGCCAATTAAAAAACCATAACCGACAATCACAAACTTTTTATGATATATATCAATTTTATTATGAAGTAAAAGATTAATTATTGCCATTGGTGTTGGCGGGCGAAACAGATGCATCCGGAAACCATCAACATCTTTTTTAGGATCGATCGCCCATATTATTTTTAAGCGATCAAGATTGTTTGGAATTGGCATTTGGACAATTATCCCATTGACACTTTTGTTTTTGTTTAACTCATCTATTAAATAAACAATATTTGATATTTCAATATTTTCTGGAAATTCAAATAGTTTGAAATTAACGCCAATTTTTTCAGCGATTTTTTGTTTAATTTCGATATATTTTCGGCTTTGTTTGTCGTCGCCAATTAAAATTACTGCCAATCCCGGGTCACTCGGTAACATTTTGACTTCAACAGTTAGCTCTTTGATTATTTCATTAGCAATTTTATCGCCCTTGATAATCTTCATAAACTTCAGTTAATATTTTTAAAAATGTTTCGATTTCAGTATTACTAGTTGCAAGTGCAATACTTATCCGCAATGTTTCTCTAATTGTCTTTTCGTCAACCTGCATATTTTCTAATACATAAGAAAGCTTTTGGCTTTTACTGGAACAAGCGCTTCCAATAGAAACTGAAATATTTTGCTTGTCTAAAAGAACAAATAGATTTTGGTGTTCAATATTTTTTAGAGCAATTAAACTTATATGTGGCGATCTAGAGCTAGTCTTGAACAATATTTTTGCATCTGCAATTTTTTCAATTCCATTTTCTAATTTGGTTTTTTTGAACTGCAAAATTTTTGTATTTTTAATTCTTTTTTGCACAATATTTTCTAAAACTTTAGTCATATAATATATTCCATAAACATTCACTGTTCCTGATCGCTTATCCATTTCTTGCCCACCCCCGCAAATTAATGGGAAAAATTTCTCCGTCTTAGAAATCATCACTCCAGTTCCTGGCAATGACCCAAATTTATGACCAGAAAAAGTGACAATATCGATTAAATCTCTTTCTAAATTGATCGAATAATATTCAACTGCCTGAGTTATATCGGTATGTAAATATGGATATTTTGTATCGTTAGTCAATTTATATTTTTTTAATTCCCGACCGATTTTTTTAATATCTTGCACAACACCAGTTTCGTTATTTACAAAACCAACCGAAATTAATACTGTTTCTGGCTTGATTAGTTCAATAATTTTTTCGGAAATAAAAAGTCCATCTTTTTCTGGATAAATAAATGTTACTTCCGCCCGCTTAAGATTGTTAAGAATTTTAGCGGTTTCAATTATAGATGGGTGTTCAATCGAGCTAATAATTAAATGAGGCAATTTTTCACCGGTAGTATTATAATACAATGCATAATCCACCATACCTTTTAAAATTGTATTATTGCCTTCGCTAGCCCCACTATTAAAATAGACCATCTCTGGTTCGACTGAAAATATATGGGCAATTTTTTCTCGACATTTTTCCAAAATTTTTGACATTTCTCTGCCATGCGAGTGGAGCGAAGAACTATTGCCATAAGATTTTTTAATTAAACTAAAATACTCTTCGGCAATTTTTTCATCCGGTTTTTTTGTCCCTGCATTGTCTAAATAAATTTTCATTTTTTATTATTTGCAGGTTAATTTTATAAGAATAACTTTTATAAGTCAAGAATCAAAATTACACTTTCTTACAGGAGCACATTATTCTTTTGAATAATATTTATACTCGGTAATCATATTTTTTTCAAGTTGTCTCAGGTGATTGTCATATTTTTTAATTAATAAATATTTAATTAAAATAGCACTTAGATAAAATATTAAAATAACAACAATAAATATATTTATCAAAAATAATGCATTTTTTTTATTCATTAATCCACCCCATTTCTTTTGCGGTTCTTTTATTAATTAAAGAGGAGTAATTTGAATCTAGATCAACGCTTCCACTATTACACATTAAACTATAATGGTTACCTGTAATAGTTTCGTCAAATGTACCATCCTGACATGGCTTATTAATATCTCCACCTATAATGTATTGGTCTGACGCTCCTAAAGAATGAGCCATTTCGTGAACTAAAGTACCAATATGTATCCCCCATTGATTAGGAAACAACCATGTTAAGCTTGATCTGACCGAACTAAGTGAATGAGAGACTAAAAGAGCGCCAATGTCATTTGGAGCATAAACAACTACTCCAATTGCATCATAATCTCTTATGTCGATATTTTGTTTTTTAAAATTTTTAATCATAAAATTATCAGAAATTCCCCATTCTCCAATAGCTTCATCTCGATTGCTAGCTGTTAGTTGAGGAAGCTTTTCATCAATCTTGATGGGTTCCTTAACGGTTAAATTTACAGTTAAATCTGCATTAAAACGCTTTGCTTGAGCTTCATAATAAGTTTTAATATACCTAAAAGTTGGATTAGAAATTTCTGAACCAGGAAGTTTTATTTTTTCTTGTTCACTATTTAAAGCTTCTATATATTTTTTAATAATTTCATTTTCTTGATCAACATCCTGAGGTATCAGTTGCACAATTAAAAAATTAAGGTCTCCGACTGCTTTTGTTAAAACATATGCACAAGTCGAATGGTCAGTAATTTTCCTCCATGGTTTTTCATATTCCTGACAGTTGTTATTATCTTCAACTATTTTAGAGCCATTCTCGCCACTGTTTAAATATTTGTATATTCTATTGGTTGTATCTTCACTAAATTTTATTTCTGATGTCTCTTTAGTTATTAAATCTTCATTTTTTTGTAACGCTAGATTAATAATATCTTCATATTTATCGTGTATTGCTAGAACTTTACTAAGATATTCTTGATAATATTTATGATTATAACGATAGTATATAATATTAATAAATACTATTAGCAATGCCAAAAACCAGAATAAACATATTTTTAAATCTTCTTTTTCAATCTTGATTGACATTTTTGTGTCTAATATCCTTCAGGATAGAAATAATTTTGGGTTAAAAATACATCAACTATTTTTTTAGGAATAGATGAACCTGTGCTAGTAATGTAGTTTGCTGTTTCAGCTGTTTTTACAGAACTAAAGATAATATAATTTTCGTTGTTTACAAAATAAAAATCTCCCGAAACAGTTCCAAGATTAGTAATGTTCTTTTCAACGTTTGTACTTTTTTCTTTTAAGAAAAGATCAGTCTTCCCATCTCGTGTTTCTTTAAATATTTCTATATTTCCGTCTTGAGTAAATATCCTCTCTCTTCTACTGTTAGCTGAGTCCGGTGTATAATTACTAATATTACCGGTTTCTATATTATATTGTTTATACAGCGTTTTACTTTCTTCAGTGTCATAGTATGAATATAGCAAATACTGATTATCTTGCGAGTACTTTAAATCACTGACAGAGCTATCTGTAATTTTTTTTGTTGAATTGTTAGAAAATCTATATATATATGTTCCCTTTTCAGAATTAATATCTCCATAAATAGTATTTTGTATCCAACTTATTGTTTTTCCTGAAAAACTAAATGCAAAACTATTCAAACCTCCATTTTCTGCTAATTTAATTGTGCTCTCGCTCGTCACATTATAAATATATAATTTATTACTGAAATCATCTTGACCTTCTTTTCCGATCCACGCAATATATTTATTATCAGAAGACCACCTTACTCCATTTATGCTATATTGATTTCCAATTTTCTTCAAACTCTCTCCTGAACTTTTAATTAAATAGATATAATCACGAAAAGTTCCGTCTGCCTTTTTTTCTTGATCTCGTGTTGACATAAATACAACCCAGTTTTTATCAGGACTAGATTGAGCATTATAATCCTCACCCTCTCCAAGTCTTTTTACCAGCTGACTTAATTCCGTACCATCATAATTTGCTAAATAAACTCCTTTTTTCCCACCATCTCTATTTGAAACAAAATATAATTTTCCAGATGGAACTATTTCAATGACTTGATCTTTGTTGTCGGAAAAAATAATATTTTTTTCTATTTTATTATATCCTTCTTTTTCTATAGTTACTTTATGGTCGTCAATTGCAATTTTTTCAAATAGAGCAATTCCCTTTTCGTCGGTTTCTCGTTCTTCCCCTAAAATTTTTATTTTTACACCTTTTATTGTTTGACCATTAATATAATTTTTAGTTGTAATAGAAACATTATCGGTAACAATTGTTTTTCTCAACTGTACCAGCTTGTTATTTACTCCTTTTTTCAATTTTATTTTTTCTTCGTAATTGTCAAATCCGCTTGTGGTAATTAATAGTTTGTACGTTCCTGCATGTAGATTATTAATAATTAGCAACCCTTGATTGTCACTTATTTTATCAATCCCATTGATATTTCCTTTAGCACCAATAACGGTTTCGTTGTTTTCATCAGTTATTTTAACCTCGAGTTTGGCAGGAAATATTTTCAATAATAAAAAACTATAACTATCAGTCTGCCATATCAATACTAAAATAGCTATTAGCAATACAAACAACGAACTAATTCTAAGAAAATTTTTCGATATTACAAAATAACGGCTCTTCTCAGTATTTAATGTATTTCCTGAAACGGTTTCTTGATATTTTTTTATAAACTCCTCCTTATTTATATGTTATTATTTATTATAACAAATAATTTACATTCTACCTATCAAAATTAAAAAGATTAACGCTGTTTTGATTGATAATTAATTTAGTTTCCTCAATCTTTACATTTTTTATTTCGGCAATTTTTTTATAAACAAATTTGACATCGCTTGGCAGACTGTAATTTCTTCCAGTCTTTTTATTCGGAATAAATGGTGCATCGGTTTCACATAGAATTTTATTAATATCAATTTCGCTTATTATTTTGTCAAAATCTTTGCAATTGCAAATTATATTGGTTAAACCGATGTAAAATCCCAAATTAATTATCTTTTGAGCTTGTTTAAAATTACCGGTAAAACAATGAAATACACCAGACAATTTTTCTTTTTGCGCTTTTCTTTTTTCTATATTTTCAATAATTTTATTGATTGCGTTTTTTCCACGAGCGTGGATAATTATTGGTATATTGTTTGCAACTGCAATGTCTATAAATTTATCTAAATATTTTTCTTGATCCTCTGATGAAATATTTTCTATTTTTTCATCCAGCCCAATCTCTCCAACCGCCACAATATTATCTTTTTCTTTTATTACTAACTCCTCCAAAACCGTTTGCACACCTACGATGTGTGTAAACGGTTTTATCTCACTGGGATGTATCCCAACCGATGCAAAAACATGTGTGTTTTTTTTAGCTAGTGCGATATTTTTCCGTGAATCATCTAAATTTGTTCCAACCGAAACCATCAGCAAATCTTTTTGCTCAACAATTTCTTTCACCATTTTATTTAATGGATTGTATGTTAGATGGCAATGAGTATCAATCAGTCGGCTCATAATATTTTTTCGTGTCATCCTCGACCGAATAAAATTCGAGACCGGGGATCCATAAATTACGATCTTGGAAATAGTGGTTTGGCTTTTCCACTTTTAAGCTGTCTAAGAGTTTTCTCTGAAGTATCAGGTATAAACGGTGCTAAATCGTATGCAATCAGCTCCACTTTACGCAAAAGTAATTTAATTGTTTTTTTATCACCCGTTTCTACAATAATCGGGGTTCTCAGGATTAAATTTAATAGTAAATTTTTTTGCTAAAACGACAGTCCGTTGCACCAAATTTCCAAGCTCGTTAGCTAATTCACTTTCATACCTGCGATCTAATTCTTCAAAACTAAAGTCGCCGTCGTTACCAAACGGAAAACTTGAAATGAGTAAATAGCGAGTCGCATCCAAACCATACTTATTTATTAATTCTTGAATAGATATTATATTTCCCAAACTTTTCGACATCTTTTGCTTATTGATCGTAAAAAACCCGTGCGCAAAAAGCTCTTTTGGTAATTCTAGCTCGGCTGATAATAATAATCCAAGCCAGGTAACTCCATGAAAACGCAAAATATCTTTACCAATCAACTGCAAATCCGGACTCCAAAATTCCTTATGTTTCGGGTTTCGGATTTCGGATTTCGGGTTTTGAATTACAGACAGGTAATTCAAAAGTGCATCTACCCAAACATAAATTGTTTGCTCTTTGTCCCACGGCACCGGAATTCCCCACTCTACTTTGCTTCTTGAAATCGCCGTATCTTCTAGTTTGTTTTGTAAAAATCCCAAAACTTCGTTTTTGCGTTCAAGTGGTCTAATTTTAACTTCATCCGATTCAATTAATTGAATAATTTTATCTTGATATTGTGATAACTTGAAAAAATAGACTGCTTCTTTAACATTTTCAACCGGTTTTTTGTGAATTGGACAGTTGCCATTTTCTAAATCTTCAGCTTTTTTATACTCTTCGCAACCAACACAATACAAACCCTCGTATATTCCCTGATATATATCACCTTTACTGTAAAGTTTAGTCAAAAATTCCTGAACGAATCTTTCATGGTTTTCATCCGTCGTTCTAACAAAATAATCGTAATTAATATTTAAAAGCTTCCACGCATTTTTAAACTCATGCGATATTTTGTCTGTATAATTTTGGATTTTTTCCGACGATCCAATTGTATCGGATGTCGGAATCCCGACCGAAGCGTCGGGAAAATTGTGTTTTTTATCTTTTATTTTTAATCTTTGCTCTCCAAAATCCAGCGCCGAGCGCTGTATTTTGGCGCCGTGTTCATCCGTTCCCGTCAAAAAGAAAACTTTTTCACCCCAACTTTTGTGCGCACGACAAAGAATATCAGCCGCTATGGTTGTATAAGCATGACCAATATGCGGACTGGCATTAACATAGTAAATCGGGGTTGTAATATAAAACTTGTTCATAATATATAGCTATATTACCCTAATCCTTGACATTTTGCAATTTACAGTTCGAAGTTCGAAAGGAGCTTGAAAATACGGAAAGTCACTCAAACAGCTACCGTGCACTGCGAGGGTGCACGGTTGGTTCTTATAGATATATAAACATTGCTATGACTGCAATCAACATAATCGCAAATGTTAACCAACCTAATACTTTTGAGATTGGCTTGTTAGTATATTTTCCCATAACATCTTTTCTCGAACTAATTAAAACGATCATCGCAATCAACGGCACCGCCACAATGCCGTTTAATACTGCCGAATAAAACAACCCCTTGATCGGGTCAATGCCGATAAAATTGATCCCTAAACCACACAATGTCGAAATAATAATTATGCCATAAAACCCACTCGCTTCTTTAAACTTATGAAACAAACCCTCTTTCCAACCAAATGCCTCGCTCAAAGCGTAGGCTGCCGATCCAGCTAATATTGGGATTCCCAATAACCCTGCTGCAATAATTCCAATCATAAAAAACAGACCTGCCATATCGCCGACTAACGGCTGTAAAGCTAAGGCGGCATCTTGAGCTGATGAAATATTATTAATTCCATTTTTATTCAAAACTGTTGCACAAGTTACTACAATCGAAAAAGCAATTAATTGCGATAGAACCATCCCTAAAACTGTATCAACCCGCATCTTTTTTAACATTTTAGGATGAACATATTTACTACTAGCATCATCGTTAAGTGCTTTTTCTTCAACTTCTTCAGACGCTTGCCAGAAAAAAAGATAAGGTGAGATTGTTGTCCCCAAAAAAGCTACTGTCGTCATAATATATTCACCATTAAATTGCCAATTGCTATAGGTAAATAATGACTTGCCTATGTCTGTCCAGTTTTGAGGCACAGCAAAAAGAGTTAACAAATAAGTTAATAAAAATATTGTCAACCATTTCAAAATATTGGCATAGATACGATAGGATATAAAAACTTCAAGAAAAATAATAATTAGTGTAGTGATGATTGCCCAAAAACTGATTTTACCACCCAATATTAAACTTAATGTGGCTGACATAGCTGAAATATCGGCTCCAATATTGAAAATATTAGCGCCAACTAAAACGAAAACAACTAAAAAGAGAAGATACTTTGAATAATGTTTCTTAATATTTCCAGCCAAACCATGACCAGTTACAATTCCAATTCGAGCACAAATTTCTTGAATTGCGATCATCAAAGGAATCTGAATTGGCATCAACCAGTTCAATCCCAAACCATACTTTGCTCCCGTAATCGAGTAAGTTCCAATTCCGCTTGGATCATCATCTGAAAAACCAGTAATCACTCCTGGTCCAACGACTTTTGATGCTTTTTTTACATTGTCTGAAATTTTTTTCTGATCTTTTTTAATTTCATCTGAAATTTCCCCCAAATGGACGCTCGAAGCTTTTTCAAACTCTTCAATAAAATCTTCAGTTTTTTCAATTGTTTTCTTTTTCAATTGTCCAAATTATTTTTTAGAATCGTATACAAATTTTGCCAATCTAAAACCGTTAGATCTTCAGCTCGATACCCCTCTTTGATCTGACTTTTCTCCATTATATCAAATAAATCCGTTTTATCGAAATTCAAAATCGGAAAGAGGGAATTGATCAGTTTTCGTCTTTTTTGGGAAAAACCAGCTTTAATTAAACGCATCATTCCCACCTCAAGTGGAGTAATATTATTTTTTTTGCTTAATTTAATGACCGCCGAATCAACTTGAGGAATTGGTTGAAAATTTTCTTTTGAAACCTCAAATAATATTTCTATTGCGTAATAATACTGCAAAAAAACGGACAAAATCCCACGATTTTTTTCACCCGCTTTTGAAGCTAATCTTTCAGCCACTTCTTTTTGAACCATCAAAACCGCCATTGTTGGTTTTTCAATTTCACCGGTTACAAAATATTTATTAATTATTGGCGAAGTAACTGCATAGGGTAAGTTGGAAATTAGCTTATAATCATTTTTAGTAAATCTTGCTAGATCAGTTGAATTAAATTCTAATGCATCTCGATTGACCACTTTAATATTTTTGCGATTTTTATAAACTTTTTTAAGTTTTTCCGCTATCCCAAAATCTTTTTCCAAGGCTAAAATGTCAATCGGTTTTTCAATCAATAAATCCGTCAAAGCGCCTCTACCCGGACCAATCTCAATTATCTTATCACCAGTTTGCGATTCAATTGCTTCAACAATTTGTTGAGCAATAATTTGGTTAGTTAAAAAATTTTGACTGAGTTTTGTTTTCATAACTCAAATTATACTTTGGAAAACAAAGGAGTACAAGGGAGAACAAATAAATTAATATGGTAAATTCCCTATTATTTTTCTTTTAATATTTTGTTTTCGTTTGAATATCAGATCTTCTTTCTGATCTCCGGAATTGATATATTTATTTTCCAAACCTTCAATTTGCCTCAAAAGCATCATTTTCTCACCCATTAACAATTTGATGGTTTTTGATATTTCATCTAATTCTTGCCCCTTTGTTTTCCTTAGTCTTCCTCTATATTCCCTTTCGAGCTCAAAATAATCCTCTAATAATTCTATTAGTGACGCTAAACTAAATTTCAAAAACTCAATGTAATTTTTCGTTTGGTTACGGCTCCAACCCTCTGAAATATTGGCAGTAATAGACCGTCCGCATAATTGCATTTGTTCTATTAACCGACGATCTCTATAAGAATCTAAATAACTCCGACAAAATTCCTTAGTCAATACTTCGATTTCTTTTCCTTGTTGAAAAGTCCTCAATGCTTTATACCCCAATGGATTGAATGTGTTACTTTGCCGCATTGCCCTCCTTTGTACTCCATTGTTTTCCATCTTATTTATGGTTTAGTAAGCTTAACTTGTATTGTTCCAGCACCAAGCGGAGCTAGTTGGGAAAAAGCGTCGGGTGAAAGATCGATAATTGCATTAGACTGAATTCCGGGACCGACAATTTTAACCATCACCTGTTTACCATTTGAAATGTTAGTCACTAAAACCATAGTTCCACGAGGCAATGTGTTATGTGCCGCACTCATAGCTGGAGCACTATACCAAGTTGCTTTTCCAACTCCGTATACCACCTCTTTTGTACCGTAATAAATTATTTCCTCAACCGCCTCTTTGGTTGTCTCAGTTTTAATTAGTTTACGGCTTTTTTCAATTCCGTTTTCCCGAGTTACTTCATAAGTTAATTTTTTCTCGCCATTTTGTCCTTTTTGAGTGACTTTTTCTTCGCCTTTCCACATTTCCGGATCCTCTTTTCTGATAGTTGTGTAAGCAATTTTTTCTTTTTCATCAATATTTGTTTTTTCAACTCTAATTATCTCTATCTCGAGACCAGCATCAATTTCATGTGCTAAAACCGGGTCGATTTTGTCTAACCCCCCAAGCTCAATCGATTTTTCCTTTAAAAATTCATCAACGTTTTTTGCAAAAGTTCGATGTTCTCTTGAATATTTTGCGTCAAGAACGGTAACATTTAAAGATCGTTTAATCGAAATTTTTGCGCCTAACCCCAATCCTAAATCAGGAAAAATCGTAATTTTATCTTGTGGATAAATTGTTAATTCATTTTTCTTAACAAAATCTTTAAAATTATTAATTGATGAATCGGCAAAGTAATTTTCGATTTTGATCCGTGAATCTTCTTTATCTTGCTCAGCTTTGGCTACACTGACACCTAAAACTTGTCCTTCAGTATTACTCTCTTCCGGGACAATATTGATAACAAATACAAATAACACCGGTAATAAAACTAATGCCAATAATTTTTTCAACATATTCTTTATTATTTACTAACTAGACAATAAATTCAACCGCTTCGCCGTCAAGATGTGAAATTTCATCAATAAATCGAGAACGGCTTTGATATTGAAACGATCCGAAAATAAAACGATTTCTGGAGTAGATTAAATAGAGACGGTTTTTGGCTCTTGTCATACCGACATAACACAACCGTCGCTCTTCTTCTAACTCACTTTCATCCTGTAAACTTCGACCATGAGGCAATAGCCCTTCTTCAAGACCGACGACAAAAACCGTCTCGAATTCCAATCCCTTGGCTGAATGTAAAGTCATTAAAGTAACTGCTTGATCGTCGCTATTAATTTTGTCTGTGTCCTGGACCAACGCCACTTTTTCTAAAAATCCATCAATTGTTTGGTATTGGCTAGCAACAGTTTTTAACTCTAAAATATTTTCCAAACGACTTTCATTTTCAATCGTTCCATCGTCGAGCCATTTTTTATAACCGGTTTTATACATAATTAAATCAATTATTTCCGCCGGTGTTTTAAACTCGATTTTTTCTCGCATACCATCAATCATCTTCAAAAAATCTTGCACCTTGATTGGTATTTTTTCATTTTGAATTTTAAATTGTGATTTTGAATTTTGCATTTTGAATTTTGCATTCGAAAAACTTTCATAAGTTTTTCGTCCTATTCCTCTTGTCGGTGTATTGATTATTCTCTCCATTGACACGCTATCATTTGGGTTAACTAAATATCTTAAATAAGCAATTATATCTTTAACTTCTTTCCGTTCATAAAATCTAATTCCACCAATTAAACGGTACAAAATATTGGCTTTTATTAATCCTTCTTCCAAACTTCGGGATTGAGCATTAGTACGGTATAAAATTACAATCTCGTTCAGTTTTTGTTGCAAGGCTTTTATCTCACGAATTATAAAATCGATCTCTTCATTTTCGTCTTCAACTTCAAGCACCGTAACTGGTAAGTTAGATTTTATTTCAGTCCACAATTTTTTTTCACTGCGAACTCGATTATTTTTTATCAATGCTTGAGCGCCGGTTAAAATATTTTCTGTCGAGCGATAATTTTGTTCAAGCTTAAAAGTTTTAGCATTCGGATAATCCCGCTCAAAATTCAAAATATTGCGAAAATTTGCGCCTCGCCACGAGTAAATTGAATTATGCACTACCACTCCATTCGCTACATAATTATGTAACTTATCTATTTCTAAATCATAAACAAAACCTTGATAATCGATCATTTTAATATCAACAATTTCGTCTTCAACAATATTATTATTTTCAATAATCGCAATTTTCATTGATTTTCGAAGATGAGACGCCGGTGTAAAATGCATTCTTTTGCCCTCAACCAAACAAGCAGTTTTAACTATATTAAAACCTCCTCTGATGCTCGATACTATTTTATTTAATATAATTTCGATTTCACCATAGTCAAGCCTCGTTATTTCCGTTCGCCAGTCGGATGATTTTCCTTTTCTCGTCATAATTCCTAATTTTTCAATATGTGATTTTAATTCAATATCGCTAGAATTGATTGATAAACGACTCATCCCCCAAGGATTGAGAATGCTCTTTCTGCGATCATCAAACAATGCCAACCTTATATTTATCCTCTTGGTGCTATTTCGAATAGTAGCTTGTGGTGTCCAGTGTGAATATTCTTCAAATAAATATTGATCTGCCATTAATATCTTGGCTTTTTCAACAGTATCGATATTTTTATAAAGGTCGTCTATTTGTTTCTGATCCATTATTGTACTTCTTCCTGCTGTAAAAAATATTACTGTCGGTATTCCATATTTAAACGCAAAAAATGATTCCCAATAAATTGCTTCCGCTGAACCATCACAAACCCTCAATATCCACATTTTATCTGCCTTTTCTTGATTGCCTCTGACTAGTAATCCATTTTGTGGTTTATGTTTTGTTATTCTTGTCCCTTTTGCAATACCGACCCTAAATCCTTTATCCTTCCTAAACATTAAATAGACATAAAATATATTTGAATTAATCCCTAATCTTGAAAATACAATATGATTTGGAGTTAATAATAATATTTTATTTTTTTTAGTTTTTACCCTAATTAATTTTCCTTTATATGAATATTTTTTTATTTTTTCAATTCCCTTAAAGACTGAACTACCATTGCCGGAAGCAACTCGAATATTATCTTTCAGTGTAATATTGCAAATATTCTTTAATCCTTTTTGAGTTATTAATTTTGTTAATGGATGGAAGCATTGAAAATCGTCTCCGACGACGCAGATGTTTTTTGTCTTTTGGCTTAGTAATTTTATTAGCTGATATTGCGGTTCGTTAGTATCTTGATACTCATCAACCATAATGTATTGAAACTGGTTTTGATAACGATCCAATATTTCCTGAGTGGTTTTAAAAAGCTTAACCACATTGATTAATAAATCATCAAAATCCATGGCGTTATTTTCAACCAATCTTTTTTCATAGAGCGTATAAATTTCTGAAATAATTCGAGTAAAATAATCATTTGCAATTTTTTTATATCCAGCACTATCGATCAGTTCAGATTTTGCGGATGAAATTAATGCCGAGACTAAACCAGGATTAAATTTTTTTGGATCGTATTTGAGATCTTTGACAATTCTTTTAATTAACTGCTTTTGATCATCGCTATCATAAATTGAGAAATTATTGGTATATTTTAACAACGATTGATCGACTTCTCGACGCAAAATCTTAGCACAAATCGAATGAAAAGTCCCAGCCCATGGCAATTTATTATTTTGATATTTGGAATTTGAATTTTGTTTAATATTTGAAATTTGAATTTTGGAATTTGAGATGATTAAAAGATTTTCGATTCTTTTAATCATCTCTTGCGCTGCTTTATTGGTAAAAGTGACCGCTAAAATCCGAAATGGGCTGACTTTTTTTTCTAAAATCAGATAGGCGAGTCGATGAGTCAAAGTTTTTGTTTTCCCACTTCCAGCACCAGCAAAAATCAAAACCGGTCCTTCAGTCTGAAGCACCGCATTTGCTTGTTCTTTATTAAGCCCGTCTAGTATTGAAATCGACATAGAATTAGTATAACACTCAAAATTTGTAATTAATAATTAATATCTCAGAATTAAGTCCCGACGATTAATAAATGTCGGGATCCCGATCGAAGCATCGGGAAATCTAATTTAAAATTAATAATCATTGTTTTATGTCATCCTCGAGCCGGTGTGAGTATATCGAACACCGACATCGGGTATCCAGTGATTAATACTGGATTCCGGATCAAGTCCGGGATGACACAGGGATCTTAATTCTTAACTTTATTTATCACCCTCAACTTAGCACTCCGTGCTCGTGGGTTTTGAGCAATTTCTTCCGCACTTGGTGTAATTAATTTTTCGCCTAAATATTCAAACTCACCACTTTCAACCAGTTTTCTAAAATAATTTTTAACTAAACGATCTTCAAGCGAATGAAAAGAAATTATTGCCACAATCCCGCCGGGATTAAGAATGTTTTTTATCGATTTTAGAAAATTTTCTAAATTTTTCAATTCATTGTTAACTTCAATTCGCAATGCTTGAAAAACCAATGTGGCTGGATTAATCTTGCCTTTTCGAGTTTGGTAATTTTGTTCCAATATTTTTTTCAACTCAAGCGCCGTTTTGATCGGTCTGGCTTCAACTATTTTCTTTGCCAAACTGAATGCGCCTCTAATTTCTCCATATTTGGCTAAAATATTTCCCAACTCTTTTTCGGAATAATGGTTGACAACGCTTCGAGCAGTCAAATTTTGCGATTCATCAAATCGCATATCCAGTTTTTCTGCATTAAACGAAAAACCTCTTTCAAGATCACCAAACTGAGCAGAATTAACACCTAAATCCAACAATATTCCATCTGCGCCTGTTAATTGATAATTTTTTAAAACTAAATACAATTCAGCATAATTTTCTTTTTTTAGATAAATTTCACATTTAGTTTTATTTTTTTTAATATTTTCCAACGCCAAAGTCAACATTTTTAAATCTTGATCAATCCCAATAATTATGACTTTCTTTTTTTGTCTATCAAAAGTTTTTGCCAATTCGATTGTATGCCCCGCTAATCCAACTGTTCCATCTACAAAAACCGACTTATCGGACAGATGTTTGCTAAATATTTGGCTAATTTCTTTGGCTAATACTGGCAAGTGTTGCATATTACTTTAGTTTATCTTAATTCAGAATGGGTGTAAAATTAAGTAAGACATTAGACATTAGATTTAAGACATTAGAATGAATAAAGAATTTAGAATAAAGATACCATATATTACAAATTTAATTTTATCTGTATCTTTGATTTTTGCTCTTTTATCTTTTATTTCACCAGATATAATCTCGGCACGAGATTTTTCTGGCGAGTGGTATGTGAAAAATCTTGAAAGCGAGATAATCGTTAACAAAGATTCATCTTTGAACATCACCGAAAAAATCACCGCCGATTGTCCGCAATGTTTTGACAAGCACGGAATTTTTCGAACTCTCGCTACTTACTATATAACCGATAATAATAAAAAAATTAATTTGCCGATCAAGCTGGAATCGATTACTGATTTTAAAGGCAAATCACATAAATTTGAAGCCAGCAAAGATCCATTTTCGAAAAATATTACTTGGAAAATAGGCGACGCTGGCAAAACCGTCAGTGGAGAAAATTATTATCAAATTAAATACAAAGTAAAAAATGCTGTTCGCTCAAATAATGATTTTGACGAACTGTATTGGAATGTTGTCGGAACTAGTTGGGATATTGAGATTGAAAATTCGCAAACTAAAATAATATTTCCTAACGGCATTGATCAATTAACAACTAAAATTAATCTATATTCCGGCGCTCTGCTTGAAAAAAGTAATCTTTTTGCCAATTATGAATGGGATAAAAATAGTTTAATAATTAATCAAACCCAAACCCTACCAGCCTACACCGGCATCACCGCATCAATTACTTTTCCAAAGAATATTGTTCAGCCCTATACCCCAAGTTGGTGGGAAACAAATCAAAATAATTTTTGGTACTTTTTGCCAATAATCGTTTTTATAATCTGTTTTTCTCTCTGGAAAAAATACGGTATTGACCCAAAAATTCGGGCTGGTCGAGTGCCAGAATTTGGACCACCCAACAATTTTAGCCCTTTATATTTAGGACTAATTCAATCCGGCTGGAGCGTTGACAACCGCTCCATTACCGCTGAAATAATCAAGGACAAAACGAACTAATAAAAGCTTTGTTTAATAGATTAGAAAACAGGAATTCAGTTATTCTATCAAGCTTAAAAAATAAATTATACCTTGAAGTACCAAAAATTCTTGATGCGGTAAAAAATGATTTAGCTCAACAAAATTTGCTTAATCAACCAATAAATAGATATATTGCTGTGCCAATTTTGTTATCAATTTTCAGTTTTAGTTTGATTTTTATAGCTATTTTCAGTTTCGGGTCACTTTTGGGCATGGGAATGTCGATGGTTGCAATGCTTTTTTCAATCTGTTTCGCTATCTTAATGCCAAGACGAACCGAAAAAAGTGAACAAATGTTGTTTAAAATTCGTGGTTTTAAATACTATATGCAAACTGCCGAAAAGTTTCGTCAAAAATTTAATGAAAAAGAAAATATTTTAGAACGCTTTTTACCTTACGCTGTATATTTTGGAATAACTGGTTTGTGGCTTAAAAAAATGAAAGATATTTACGGCGAGCAGTATGTGAATAATTATCTACCGGCGTGGTATGTTGGGAGTTCGATGAGTAATTTTAATATTGATAATTTTACAACCAGTTTAAACAGCGTTTCTTCGGCAGTGACTAGCGCATCCGCTTCGCCTTCCAGCTCTGGGTCAGGAGGAGGTGGATTTTCCGGTGGTGGCGGAGGCGGAGGGGGAGGCGGAGGTTGGTAAAAATATAATATAAAGGAAAACAATGAAAACATACTTATGGATCGTGGTAATTATTTTGGTTTTAGGTTTAGTTGGGGGAGGAGTTTATGTATTTGGATTTCGTAGTAGAAATAGTGATAACAACCCTACGAATTTAGCTAGTGAACCTTCGAATGGGACAGTGACAAAATTTATCCAAGCAGATTTTATAGATTTGGATAAAATATTTTCCGTTTCTAAATTCCGCTCCGGTAGTGGACATGACTTTTCCGGCAATGGCGAGACATGCCGGAGTATGAAGCACTACTTTGCACCAAATTGGAGTCAAGCCGGTGAGAATTTACGTCAAGCAAATAATGGAATGCCACCAGCACCAAATGGCACAAACGACATTAATATTTATAGTCCTGTGGACGGGACGATAACTGGAATTAAAACTGAGAAATCTCCGATTGGGGAACAAATTTACATTCAACCCGATTCGCAAAAAGATTATACAATCAGACTTTTTCATGTTTACAAAAACACGGGAATCGAAAAAGGATCTAAGCTTACAGCCGGACAAAAAATTGGTGTCATAGGTCAGTATTCAACAACTGATATCGCCGTTCAAAAAGGTCGTAACAATTTTATCTCATATTTTGATGTCATGCCGGACAGCATTTTTGCCAAATATATCGCCCGTGGGATCAAAAGCAAAAACGAGTTAATTATTTCTAAAGCCGAGCGGGATGCTAATCCCTTGCAATGCAACGGTGAAAACTTTACCAAAAACTACGACAGCGACCCCAGCTTCGGCAACTATGTATTTTTAAGCGGTTACACCGGCGACACCGCTAGTCCGTCTAGTAATTCATCAAATCCGTCCAGCCAAAACCCAGCAGAAACTGGAGGTAACGGTATTTCTCGTGAAGGTGGTGGTTAGTAAATAAGAATTTAGAATAAAGCGTTAAGGTTGAAGAATAAAGGATATAATGCTACAATAATTCAATCGTGGCGCCATCGTCTAGTGGACTAGGACATGAGATTCTCATTCTTAAAACCGGGGTTCAATTCCCCGTGGCGCTGCCAAATTATTCACCAATAATTTCTATCAGCACTGCTTCGGCGAGGTTTTTTTGTCGTTTTTCTTTCATATCCTCGCTCATTAATTCAAAATATAATTTATCTCCGGTTTGAATACTTTTAGGCAAACTAAATTGGATATGATCATATTAAATAATTTATAATCAAATTAAGAATTAAGAAACTTAGATTATTAATTTTGGATTAGGTTCTTAATTCTGAGATATTAATTTTGAATTTTATTATATTATCAGCTTTACGATCAACAACGCCACAATGTTCAGAATTTTGATCATCGGATTGATAGCTGGACCGGCAGTATCTTTATAAGGATCGCCGACCGTGTCGCCAGTAACTGCCGCTTTGTGCGCTTCACTTCCTTTTCCACCATATTTGCCATCTTCAATTAATTTTTTGGCATTATCCCAAGCTGCTCCACCGGTTGTCATCGAAATAGCAATAAATATTCCAGTTACAATCGAACCAACTAACATGCCCCCTAAAGCTTCGGCACCGAGTAAAAATCCGACTAAAATTGGAGCTACCACTGGAATTAATGCTGGAACAATCATCTGCTTCAAAGCCGATTTAGTCACAATGTCAACTGCTTTCTGATAGTCTGGTTTAGATTCTCCAGTCATAATTCCTGGAATTGCTTTAAACTGTCTTCTCACTTCTTCAACAACTGCCGAAGCAGCTTTTCCTACCGCTTCCATTGCTTTTGCGCCAAAAAGATAGGGAAGCATTCCACCAATAAATAAGCCAATGATAACTAAATGGTTAGATAAATCAAAGCTCATTTTTTCACCCAATAAATCAATTTCTGCAGTATAAGACGCAAACAAAACTAAAGCCGCCAACCCAGCAGAAGCGATCGCAAAACCTTTGGTTACCGCTTTGGTAGTATTGCCAACCGCATCAAGCGCATCGGTTACATTTCTCGTTTTTTGTGGCAATCCAGCCATCTCGGCTAAACCACCTGCATTGTCAGTAATTGGACCAAAAGCATCAATCGCTACCACAATTCCAGTTAATGATAACATTGCAAATGCCGCTAAAGCGACACCATACAAATCTGCCCAAAAGTAGGATAGAAAGATACCAATCGCAATTAAAATAACTGGCAGAGCAGTTGATTTCATCGAAAGTGCCAAACCGGAAATAATATTTGTTCCGTGCCCGGTCGTTGAAGCTAATGCAATTGATTTTACTGGACCAAATTCTTTTGAAGTATAATAATCGGTCAAAGCAAAAATTCCAGCTGTCACAAGAATTCCAACTATCATTGGATAAAATATTTCTAATCTGCCGTATTCAACAATTATTTGTTGATTGCTTAAATAACTGGCAAAAAACCAAAAACCAATCGCTGAAATCAAACCCGCCACAGCTAATCCCCGGTACATTCCGCTCATAATTTTAGCTTTGCTTTTGACCGTTACGAACCAACTACCAATAATTGAACCAACAACCGCAATTGACCCTAAAAATAATGGAATAACAATAACTTCTTCGTTGCCACCAAAAATCAGTCCACCCAAAAGCATTGTTGCCACCGCTGTTACGCCATAAGTTTCAAAAAGATCAGCTGCCATACCAGCACAATCACCAACATTATCACCAACATTATCGGCGATTGTGGCTGGATTTCGTGGATCGTCTTCCGGGATATTGGCTTCAACTTTACCAACTAAATCTGCGCCAACATCTGCCGCTTTAGTATAAATTCCTCCACCAAGACGAGCAAAAATTGAAATTAACGATCCGCCTAACCCAAAACCAATCATCGGTGCTAAATCTCGAGTAAAATAGTAAAATATTGAAACTCCAAAAAGTGCTAACCCAACCACTAACAAACCCGTAACTGAGCCTCCCTTAAAAGCTAATGCAAATGCTTGAGGTAAACCTTTTGAAGCAATATGAGCCACTCGCAAATTGGTCCTAACTGAAATAAACATACCAGCAATACCAGCTAGGGCAGATAAAATAGCGCCAAGTAAAAAACCAATTCCGCTGATTAAACTAATCTGCCACCAAATCAGAGCAAAAACAATCAGTGCTACAATCGCTAAAGTCTGAGTTTGTCTTTTCATATACGCATTGGCGCCAACTTGAATTGCTTGAGCAATTTCCTGTAACTTTTGACTACCCCGATCTTTTTTTAAAATCTGCCAACCTAATCCAATCCCATATAAAATTGAGATAAGACCGGTAATTATCCCCGAATAAATTGAAAAATCTACAAAATTCATAAACAAGACCTCCAAAAATTTAATATTTTTCTACTCTAAATTTAGTACAAAACGAGAGAAAAGTAAAGAGAAGACAAGCAATTAAGAATGTCATCCCCGATCTAGTTGGGGATCCAGTATGATAAATCCTGGATTCCCAACGTCGAAGCACTCCGCCTGCCTACCGTCAGGCAGGTTTTCGACTTGAGAATGACAAAAAATAATATTTTAATTATTTGTTTTAGTTTTTTCCGCCATAGGCGGATCAGCCTTTGGCTGAGAGTTCTAAATTTTGAATTTTGCATTCATAAACCGTGAGGTTTATGCTCTGTACACCCAGAATTTATTCATAATAAAGTTCCAAATAGTTGAGAAGAAAGTGGCAATCAATAATGCCATTATTTCATGGTAGCCAATTAGATCATAGAATAGATATAGTCCGCTGGCATTAATAGTTGCGCCAACGCATTGAACTATGTAAGATTTGATCAATAACTTTGCGCCTCGCAATTCTTTGCGTCGAAACGACCAACGAGAATTCATTTCGTAACTGTAATACGATGCAACAAAAAAAGACATCACTTTAGCGACAATATGGTGGATGAAAAAATATCGAGTAAATAGAGCATAACCAAACATATCAATCACAAAAGCGGTAGCGCCAACAATCGCAAATTTAACAAATTGGCGAACAACTTTTCGCTCTTTTACTTTATTGACTTTTTCTGAGGATAATAATTTTTTCATTGCGTATAACTATTTTATAATTATCTCCGCCATTTAGATAGCCATTACTAATCGTTTGATACTCGTCGTCAGTTAATGGGTAACGACTTAATTGTGGCACCAAAACAATATATTCAGCGCCATCAACTCTAGGAAAAAGATAGATAGTATCTCGACCACTCAATATTGGAGCCAGAGTATTTTGAGCTGAAACTGATGCTTGAGCTGGAATAATTTTAAGTGGTTCTATAATTTCTCGATCTAAAACTAATTGAGACAATCTAAAATTTTTTAATCCAATAAATGGACTGCGTAAAAATAGAGAAGTCAATAATGAAGCCGAAAGTAAATAGACTGCACCAAAAATAATAATTTTTGGTTTTTGGTAACGCTTAAACAAATAATAAATCGATAAAATTGCGGATAAAGCTAGGATAGCTGAAAATTGAGCTTGGTAATGAAAATTCCAATTGTACTGCACAAAACGACTCGACAAAAAATTTTCTCCAAACATCGGAAAGGCAATAATTGAAATTGGAACCAAAATTAAACCGCCAAAAGAAATTATTATTTTAAGCAGAGTGTACAATTTCAGATCAGGATGAAAAAAAACATAAAATGTATGTAGGGGATTGGTCAATATTGATTTAGCGATTTGCGGAAATGAACTACCGAAATCTTGATAATTGTTGGCATAAATATAATTACTAGCTGAAGTTTTTGCCCATGGATAAAAATCTTGCGCATGGGCTGGAATAATAATTTTAGTCGCAAGTAAAAACCAAACTATCGAAATAATAATAGTTGCAATTGCAGTCAGTTTATAGCGTTTAATATTTAAATTAAATCTTAAATCTTTCCCCCAAAAATAGATAAATATTCCCAGCATAAATGCGTGAAGCGGAATGCTCTCTTTCAATCCAATCCACAATATTAAGAATAAAAAGTATTTCCATATATTATTATTTATCAAAAACCAAAACGCCCAAAGAAATAATGCCGGTGCCATATTTTCAGGGTAAAATCCAAAACTTAATGCCATCTGCAAACCTGGATAGAGAACGAAAACCAACATTGCTGTTAGCGACAACCAATAATTTTTTGTCAATTTATTAATCACTAAATAGAGCGGAATTATACCAGAAACAGCAATTAAAGCTTGTAAGATTAGTAAAGTGATTGGACTTTTAAATAACCAGTAAAATGGCACTAATAGCATAATCGTCGGGTGAAAATGGTCCGCCCAAATATGAGTCACTCCTCGAATTGTGCTGTAGGGCGTAATGAAACGACTGTAATTGTAAAATACTTGATTAAAGAGACCAACATCCGAAGCCGGCGCATTAAAAGTTGTTAATGGCAAGCAAGAAATTAGCAAAAATATTAAAACACCAATAATTACTACCAGCCACCAAACAATTTTTTTAATTTTTGATGATATTTCAATACTTGAAAAATTAATAACGCTCGTTAAATATAACGAACAGGAAAACGCTAAAATTAAAACAACTATTTCTTCACTGCCAATTATTTGTGAAAAAGAAAAAAACTGACTATCAAGCAAAAATATTAAATTACTTTTTCTAAAAATAAAATAAATAAAAATCAATAAACCAGCTTTTAATATGCGTGTCCAATTTGGGAAATTCATTGATAATTTTTTATCATTATTAAAATAGGCAATAATATTTACCCCTAGGATAATCGCTAAAACAACTAGAAAAACAATAATCTGAAAACTTGTTTTAGGGTGTGGATTATTGATTACCCAATCCATAAAATCGCCCTTATTTAAAAGAGCCATCATCCCCAAACTGAAAAAATAACCAAATATTAAATTGGTTAACCAATATTTTAAACCTAATATTTTTTCCTTATTTAACATTACAAATGCTTAAATCTTTCTAATGCTAAGCGTAAAACTATTTTGGCAGATTTTTTCAGTTCACCGCTAATTTTTGATTCGCCAGCTCGGCGATCAAAAAACACAATTGGAAATTCGGCAATTCTGTATTTTTTTCTTTTTGCAAAATAGACTGTTTCAACCAACATAGCATAGCCACTCGATTTAATTCCAAAATTAATAATTTCTGCTAATAATTTTCGACTAAATCGTTTAAAACCAGAAGTAACATCGTGAGTTTTTATACCCAACATAATTCGGGTCGCTAAATTTGCTCCTCTTGAATTTAATTGCCTTTTCCAATCCCAGCCGACCACACCCCCATCCTTTATATAGCGAGAACCAACCAATAAATCGATCTTTTTATCCCCGTCCAACATATTTTGCAAATATTTTGGCTGGTGCGATAGATCAGCATCCATCGAAATAATATAATCATAATTCTTCTCAAGCGCCCACTTAAAACCGGCTTCATACGCTTTACCCAGACCCTCTTTATTCATCCGATGAAGAAGATTGACTCTATTATCTTTTATTGAAAATTTTTTGACCACATCATAAGTTTTATCCGGACTATTGTCATCCACCACCAAAATATCTAAAACTTTTTCATTTGTATCTGAAATTACCAAAACCTGCGGAATTATTTCAGCAATATTTTTCCGTTCGTTATAAGTTGGAACAATAACTAAATATTTCATTCTATTTGATTATTTTTAAATAAATAAGTTGAATAACTTTCTTGCTCGTCTTTATAGACTAACTCATAATACCCCCATCCTTCAAGTGTCCCTTTTGTAATTAACTCATCAATTAATGGTTTAATGTTAGCTAGCTCTTTCGGTGCAAAACTCGAACCATAGCGGGTATCTAGCAAAACATAATTATAAATTCGGTTACTAGGCGCATTACAAAATGGGCATTGCAATAGATAAATTGATTTTCGATTAGTCAAATGCGGTACAATATTATTTTGGGTAACAACTGATGCCTTTTTCGGAATTAAATTTATTGCTTGATTTATTCCCGAATAATCATTAATCGTTTTCCAGCGAGAGGGGCTTATTCCATCCCAAAAAGTTGTTTTGGCTTTATAAAAATTTATATAACTAGTATAAATCAAAAAAAAGATTGACCAAACTATGACTATGATATTTCTATATTTTTTATTAGTTATTAATGCTGATAAACGAGCTATTGTGTAGATTGTCGCTAGAGATAAAATAAACATTCCAATTACTCCATATTGAGCTGATAGTGTCCATAAAACATCTCGGTCGGAAACAAATTTAGTTAATAGAAATGGGACTGAAAAAATTAAAATATCTGGACTAAAAAAAGGCAAGTACCAAAAACTACCGAAATATGTTTTAAATGTATTAACTTTAACGAGATTATTAATGAAAGAATCCCAAATTTTTTGCATAGTACTAATTGGAAATTTAATAGTATTGTAAATCACGTCTATGTAACTATTACCTAAATAGTGATAGTCAAAATAATTTTGCTTGAAAGAACTAAAGGATAAAACAGGCATGATTTTATAAATTGCTAAAAATGACATTAACGATAAAATCAATAACTTAAAATTATTTTTAACCTCATCTTTCTTTTGACAACTATTTATCATTAATCCTAGTGCCGTAAACCCGATATAAATAGGCATATCTTCTTTAGTTAGCACAGCTAAAAAAGCAAAAGCAATTGACCACCAATATTTTTTTTCTAGCCAAAAATAGACAAAATAAGCATAGAAAAAAACAGCAATTGTGGCTAAATGAAAATCAAAATCAATTGCCGATCTTATCCCGATGGATGATAAATAGGCAATAATAATTACCCAACTAATTAAATTATTATTTAATTTTTTTTTAGAGATCAAATAAAGTGGGTAAGCACTCAAAACAACCAATAACGCTTGAATAATTAATAATGTTTCAGCGTGAGGATAAATTAAATAGATCAAGCCAATTGGATAGAGGATTAAGCCAAAATGATCACTCAACAAATTTAATCCTCTAACAGTATTAAAAATTGATTGGAAATGACTATAAAGCCAAGTTTGTTGATCGTAAATTCCCAAATCCCAAGCATGAGTACTAAAATTCCAATGGTTCAATAAACTATGCAAAGAAAATAGGACAAAAAAAATAAGGATTACTACCCAAACCAAATAATTCTTAATAAAATTCATTTTTTCAGCTGATTAATTTGTCATCCTCGAGCTGATGTGAGCTTGTCGAACATCAACATCGGGGATCCAAGATAAAATGCTTAATACTGGATTCCCGATCAAGTCGGGAATGACATTTTGTAATTACGAATAAAATAGTTTCTATTTTATTCTCTCGTATTTATCCACCCCAACACTAACCATATCCTGACTTGAAATCAGTTTTAAATTTGGGTCATTTGGCTGACAATTACC
Organism: Berkelbacteria bacterium GW2011_GWA2_35_9; assembly: GCA_000991185.1. Classification (GTDB taxonomy): domain Bacteria; phylum Patescibacteriota; class UBA1384; order GWA2-35-9; family GWA2-35-9; genus GWA2-35-9. Next base: position 29,397 of record LBRB01000005.1, read on the forward strand.
AACGTCTTTTGGATTGCGGATAAAATAAATTATATCAGCCGATTCTCTCCAATCTAATTTTTCGTTCCACTTAAACAAAAAATCATAAGCTGGTTGGTAAGAAAAACAGCCTGGATAAAAAAACTTATAGCAAACATTAATCTGAACCGGTTGACCTTGCGCATCGTCCACAATATAATTAGCTAAATTTCTTAAATCAATATAGAGCAAATCGGAAGGTTGAACCGGGTTGTGAGTGGCACGAATCTCTCCTTGATAAATTTCGTTAAAAATTGGCTGACTATTTGAATAAATATAGTAACCGCCAACGATAATCAATATGATCGTTCCCCAAATTTTAGTTTTTGAAATTAAATATCCTAAAATATCAGCCAGTGCAATAAATAACATTGGATAAATTGCGATAAAATAGTAATCCCACAAGGGGAATCGAAATAGTCCAGCTGAAATTAAAAAGAAAAACACCCAAAGCGCAGAAAACAGATACCAATCTTTGAGTTTTTTTCGACCAAAACATGCAAAAATAATTGTTGCTACCAGTGCTACAACCCACCCAATCGTAATGCTCAATTTTCTTTCCCCGTTTCCCCATCGAATAAAACTCTGCATTGAGACATCTAAACTGGTGATTACTCGCTCAATCGAAGTTACCAAACCAAGATTATTGACTGCGTTTGGGTCCTCCGCTTTAACCAAAGCGCCATAATATTGACGAATATCAGCCAGATTATGGGTAGCTTGATAATAAATGTAAGGGGAATAAAGTGCTAAAAATATTACTAACGCAATTAACCAATTTTTGACCCCTTGGCGATAAGATTTTTTCCAAAAAAGATAAATAAAAATTGGCAAAATTAGTAGAAAACAAGAAGAGTGAATTTGTAAAGTTGCCGACAAACTAAAACCAAAAAACGCCCACCAGCCCCAATGAGCTTTTTTATTTTGACTGATTGTCCAAACGCTATCCATAAGCATCAACAAAAACGGTAATAAATAAAACGGGTTAGTGAAACCACGACCCATGGCGGTAAATTTATAAGTAAAAGCTAAAAGAAAAGCGACAATTATGCCTTTAATTGAAGAATCAAATATTTTTCTAACTAAATAATAACTATAAACTACTGATATCAAAGCTAAAATACCGGAAAAATAACTAGCTGACAAAGCATTTAAATTAGTTAATAATAACGGAATTGCTAATAAGTAGTAATAAAACGGACCTAAATAAGCTTTGTAGCCACCTTTTTCCAAAGCTGCCGGTCCTTGATACAAAATATTTTTATTTCGAATTGAATCTGCAACTGGGTTTAAATGATTACCTTGATCAAAACCAACGATGGCTGTCATGTTTACTTTATAAAACATCAGAAAAGCTGAACCAATTAAAATTACGGTCAGTACAATATTTTGCCAACTTAAAAATTGTTTTTTCTGAAATTTTTTTATTTTTTCCATCTCAATTATTAGCAATAAATTCTTTTAAAATATTATATGCCGGTCTTGGCTCACCTAACTCAAATTCACCAGCGCTATTTTTCTTTAGATTCAGAATTCCATTAAATTGATTTGGTCCACCGAGTAAAAAAGCTTGATCGTAAAGATTGAGGTTTATAATCCCTTTGACCTTGCCACTCTTAGCAATTTCGTCTAAGCGAATTTGATAATATTCAGCTTGTGCTTTTTCGTCATCACCTCTTTCTCCAAATTCCATTATCCAAACATCTTTACCAAGCGATGCAATTCTATCAAGAACTTTTACCTCCCCCTTATCCGTTTCAACACTCAAAATATTACTCTTTTCGGCGAACCAATCCCAGCCAATAATATCAAATTGAATTCCGTCATTAATTAACATATCTACAAAAGCAATATGGAGCCAATGCCCAGTAATAATTTTTTTTGCTTGACTATTTCCTATCTTGACTCCCTCGCTAGCACCTTTTAGCCAAGTCGAAACTTTTTGATAACGATCCGGCTCATAAGCACTGCCGACAATACCAGACCAGCCCGGCTTAATCGCATCGGTGGCTGGCTCATTGCCTAATTGAAAATAATTTATGTAATAATAGTGTTTAGAAATTTTTTGAGCAATATCAAAACCATCTTGATAAGGGTCGCTGATTTCGTTATAGGCTTTTTTGGGTTGAATTAGTAGAATCACTTCAAAACCAGCATCGAAAACTTTTTTGATTGTTGGTTCATGTATTGCCGGTTCTTGACCATCGTTTGGATATTCAAGACGAACATATTTAACCCCTAAATCTTTAAGTGACGCAATTACTCCATCAAGCTCTTTTTGATCAATTTTTCCCGTTGGGAAAGGATTAATACTTGTTCCCCAAATGAAATCATTCTTTTTTTTATCCTCTTTCGAAGTATCTTTATTACTAATTTGGGTATAATAGTCAGCGATTTTGACACGATTAACAATTATTAAATACGAAAGCCCGAAAATAATGATAAAAAATAGAATGTACTTCATGATAACAAACATTAATTAAGAATTAAGATCTCATAATTCATAATCAAATTTAGAGTTTATAAACTATAATTTTTAATTTTGGATTAGGTTCTTAATTCTGAGATATTAATTTTGAATTATTGTCTGGTTTACTAACAATCCCCAATGTCAAAAATATCCAAAAGATTATCACCAAATCGTTTTTCCAGTATGGTGTGTCAACTAATCCAATAATGATTATTGTCAACAAACCAGCTAAAATCGGATATTTTTGATTTTTATAACTCTTAATAAATGCCAAAATGATTAAGTAAATAAAAACACACAGCATTAATAACCCGCCCTGGACCCAAAATGACAAGAAAAGATTGTGGGGCATTAAGGCTCGAGGAGAAATAAATTCAGGATAATTGCCTTGATCAGCGGTATAATTAGTAAAATAATTTTGATAATTTCCAAGCCCAACTCCCAAGAAAAAGTTTTTGGTATTTTCTGTTTCAATCTTTAAAGTAGTTTTCCAAATTTCATACCGAATATTGTTAGAATTTGATACCCTGCCACTACCTTCTTTTGCCGATAAATTAACCCGTGCTAAGTAGGTAGCAATTAATAGTAATAGTGCTAAACCAATGCTCATTCCAATTTTGTAAACTTTTGAAATCTTATTTTTATCAGCTATATATTGCCATAAAACTATGAAAACGGCGATTATATCAGCTAAAATTGCTCCCCTGGAACCAGTTAAATAAACTCCAATAATAATTAAAATAGAGGCAATTAAATAATAAATTTTATATCTTTTTGAACAGACAAATCTAAGGGTTGAAAGCGCAAAAGCGGGTGCTAAATACATCGCTAAATAATTGGCGCTGGCATTGGCTTCGAATGAAAATATGCCAACAATTCTGCCATCGTTAGTTGTAATGTCGAGACATTTTTGACTAATTGCCAATATTGCCATCAAGGTGGATGAAACAATTAGGCTATCACAAATAATTGTTGGACGTACTTTAGAAACTCTTGGTTGGGTTCGCCAAATTAACCATGCAAAAATAATCGGATCAATAATAAATGCCTTCAACTGACCAAGGGCAATGTTTTTATCTGGTGCAATTAAAGTTGAAATAGTACCAGCCAAAATGATTAGCCCCAAACTAAGATAAATTTTAATATTTTTTGGTAAAATTAACTTTTTATCTAGAACGATTTGGATTAGAAAAGCTAACCAAATCAAAACTTCTAACAAAGTTGTTGGAATATTAAGTACTTCAAAACGCACCATATAGACCGGAAGAAAGATAATGATTAAAGAAAGTAAATAAAGCATAATATATAAATTAAGAATTCAGATCTCAGAATTAATAATCTAATTTTTAATTTTTAAATGTGATTCTGAATTCTTAATTCTTAACTTTGAATTATCATCTGCAATAATACCGTACAACGCCACCAATATCCCAGCATACACCCATATCCCAATAATCGCTAGGGTTGAGAAGAAATTGTACTGCACCAACACCGCTACAAAACCAATCGTTAAAATAGCTAAATAACTGCCTATTTCACTCTCTTTTGCTAATTTTACTCCCCGAAACCCAGCATAGATTATTAGTAAAATTATGCCTACAAAAAGAATCAATCCAAACATTCCAATTTCTGCCAATATCTCTAAATATTCATTATTAACAATTTGCTGGACAAAAGGATTTTCTAAATCATAACCGGTCGCATACGGTCCATAATTGAATACTCCAATTCCAGTTAACGGTTTTTCTTTGAAGGCTTGCCAAGCGACTTCGTAAGTATTTAATCGCCCCATTACCGATTCGGTAATTTGGTAATCTTTCAAAGTTAATTGATTATAAAAACTGGCTCTTTTATCAGCTCCTAAAACTGAAAGAATTATTACAACTAAAATGATTGCCGTTGATAAAATCGAACTAAATAAAGTTAAATTTTTTACCGTCAGGGTTTTTTTAGGGTAGAAAAAGAAAAGCAATAAAACAAAAACTAAATAAGCTAAAATTGCTCCTCGTGACAAAGTCATAAAAATTACCATTGAGGTTAACACAAACCCGACTAAATTAATCCAGTTTTTTTTACCCTGAAAAATCTCCGCAACAAAAATTGATAACGGTAAAAAAAGATAATTACCTAAATAGAGCGGTTCTAGAGAAAAAGCGTGTACTCTTGGAAAACCAAAAACTTTTTGCGTATAAAGATCTCTCAGCCCAGTTAGCCAAATTGGCAAATTAAGCATATCGCCAACAAATTGCCAACCAGTAAAAAGTATCACGATAAAGGCTGATATTTTAATTATGTGAACAATTTTGACAAATTTTTGGATCGAGTCAATTTGGCTAGTTATGATTTGAAAAAGTAAAAAAGTAAAACCTATTTGAAAAAAAGTTACTAGACTCATAAATGGTCGAATTGTTTGAAATAGAGATAATGAGATAAAAAATAACAATCCAAGCAAGGGGATTGTTAAATAATTAATTTTAAATTTTTCTCGTTTCTTAAGCAAACGAATTGCGTAGAACAAAATTAATAATAATCCCAAAATATGATTTACTTTAAGCGTGAAACCAGCGATCGGCAAGGACGGAATTCGTTCAAATGGTAAAGCAAAAATTATTGCTAAAACAAGCCAAAAATAATCACGGCAGGTCTTTTTAATTACCCAAAAAAGAGTCGCTAATCCTGCAACACAGCCAACGAAAAAACCTAACATTTGGATAGTTTCGTTCATTAAACTTCTCTTATAATAGCACACTTATCTTCTTTTGGTAAATCACCGTTCAGCTACTCGTCTAAAAAGCGCTATTGTTTCGGTTACCGTTTTATCCCAACTAAATTTTTTAGCCTGTTTGAGGGAAGCATCAGATAATTTTTCTTGCAATTTAGTATCAGCTAAAACCATTGCTATTTTTTGGGCTAATTCTTCTTTATCTCGTGGATTTTTTAAATAGAGGGCGCCATCACCACCGGCTTCGGGTAGCGATGAATTAGCGGAAGTAATTACTGGTGCACCACAACTCATTGCCTCTAAAATTGGTAACCCAAAACCTTCAAATAAACTTGGGTAAACAAACAGCGCCGTTTGATTGTAAAGTTCAATCAATTTGTTGTCCTCAACCCGACCAAGCAAATCAATTTGATTATGCAAATTCGCCTTTCTCAATTCTTCTTCAAATTCGTGATTATTCCACCCTAAATTGCCGGCAATTTTTAACCGGTGCTGATTTTTCAAATCTTCAGGCAAAATTTGGTAAGCCCTGAGTAGAGTAATAAAATTTTTTCTCGGTTCTAGGGTCGAAACTGAAAGAATAAATTTTTCTCGTTTCAATTTCAGATTAATAAATTCATCGCCCATTGCGTACTGAGTTAGATTAATTTTTTGAGCTAAATATTGACCAAAGCGACACAAAATATCATTTTTGGTCGATTTTGACGGAACAATAATAGCGGTGCTTTTTTTGACTGTCCAAGGCAATAACATTTTTTCGATTAATTTAGTTTTTAGTTTTGGTTGTGTGTCTTCTCGGTAAACAGCTAGGTCGTGAATTGCCACAACTGTTTTGACAGGTGAAAATATGACTGGCAAAAAACCGGTTGGCGCAAAAAAGAGATCGTATTTTTCCCGTTTCAATTTTTTTCTGAGCCAAATATTAGTTGAAAATGGATAGCGTGTTTTAGGTAATTGACAAAATTCAATTTTGGAATTAATTTCAAATTCAAGAGGTGATTTAGCCAAAATAGTTATTTGAAAGTCGTCTGGTAAACACCGGCTTAATCCTTTGATAATTTCCCGAATATAGCGAGCTTTTCCATCGCTACCATTGGCTTCTCGCCCATCAATTGCTATTTTCATTATTTTCATTTTATTTTTGTCATTCTCGAGCCGGAAGCGAAGCGTTACGACATCGGGAATCCAGTTTTTTAATTTTTAACGCCGTTCTAAATCGATAATAACTCGCCATTAAAGCAAATCTCAAACCGTGAAAACCATCTCGATAACCTTTTAATTGAACAAAGCGCCAAAAAAATTCTTTTAATGGTTTGCCAATTAAATATGTAAGAGAAAACTGTCTACCTTTTTTGATTAAAAAGTTAGCTTCTAAATCGGTATAAAGAGGAATTTTCTTCAACCATTGGCTAAAATAAGTAACCGAATAATGTTCAATATGACCATCAATCTCTCCAATTTTTCCATCTACGAATAATAATTCATGAATAGTATGGCGATATTTTGCTTTTCGTTTGTCAAATAATCGAATGTGCAAATCAGGATAAGTGCCACCGTATCTGAGCCAATGGTTGAAGAAATAGGTTTTAAATTTGATATTGTAGCCAAAATCTAAAACTTTATCGTTCTGGCGAAATTTTTCTAAAGCATCAGTCAGTTGACCATCAACAATTTCATCAGCGTCTAACAGTAACACCCAATTATTTTTCGCCTGTGCTATTCCAAAATTTTTATGATCCCGAAAATTTTGCAGTTTTTTTATCACAATATCGGCTTGAAATTCTTGTGCTAAATCTTTAATTTCAGGCAAAAATCCTTCATCTAAGACCACTAATAATTGATCGCAAAATTTCGGATTGGAAGCATGCTCTAAAACCCGTTTAAAAGTTATTGTCTCGTTTTTCGCAAAAATTAAAACGGTAATTTTGTTCATTATACTCGACTCCAATCAATTAATGGAGCTAAAAATTTTGGTTCAGCGTGAGTGCTCAATGATGGAATAGGAGTAATTAATTTGCGTCCTCGACGACGCAAATCCCGGAAAGCTTTAAAATCATAAGGGTAAGTATCAACTAAACGCCTCTCCCAAAGTTTATAGTCAGCTTTGAGAGTTTTAACTTGTGACGCAAATGTCATTGTGCTTGAATTAGTAAATTTCCAGTGAGACGACTGAGTCAAAATCACTTTTGTTTTTTCTCCGCCATCTTTAACAAAAGGATTGAGCCCGTCTTGATATTTGTCCGGATGATCGTAAAGACTGACATAATCAGCTCGCCCTAAACCTTCTTTGAGCACTTGGTCGGAGTTGGGTAAATATAAATAATCATCTTCGGCAAAAAATATCATTTCGTCTAAATCGTCAAGTTGGCAAGCTTTCTTTAAAACATATTTAAAAGATTGAGTATTGCCAAGAGCCGTTTCTTCGATTGAAAGATTTTTTTTCTGTTGGGAAAAAATAAAATCTTTCAGTTTTTTTTCAGTCACATTGTCGGCAACAATTTCAATTTGATTGTCTTCACGATCAAATTCTCGCAAAAAAATTGTCAAACAATGCTCTTTAGTAGCGTTAGACAACCTTTCTTTTTTTTCAGAATTATTGCTGATTCGATAATAAATTTTCATATATTCAACCGATGTTTTAACCTCAATTTATATGCAAAAAACAGTTTTATGTATTTTTACAAACCACATAATGTAAATATTCAATCGTTTTTTTTGCCTTATAATACCTATTTTCAGGTTTATCAGCCATAAAACGATTATATTTTTTTGTAAAATAACCATATCTGCCCTTTAGCGCCATTATTTCCCTAATATCTTTCAAGGTCATTAAACCTTCGTTACTATAGCTCAAAAAGATATATTTAGTTTTAGCTTTTAATATTAAATCTTTAAATACCTTTTTTATATGGGTTCTTGAGCAATAAAGCGATTTCTGATTTTGGTATTCTCGCAAGCCAGTTTTCCCGTATATTTTGGGATTATCATATTTTGCAATTGTTTCGAGTAAGTGATAATTTGTCGCATATTGCCGATGATTATATGGCGGATCTAAATATAAAATATCGCTCTTAATTTTTCCAACTATATCGTTTATATCCTCATTAAAAACACTATGTTCTCTATCATTTATAATCAACTCAGCTGGCTTCAAAATTAAATTATTTTGAGCTGTTTTTTTTAATTTTTTCAAAAAAGCACCATAAACAGAAGCTGTGTTTGCGTATTTATCAATAGATTCAACTAAACTAGTAATTAAAAAATAGTATTCATCATCGGAAATTAAATTTTGCTCTTTCCAGTTTTCAATTTTTTGACGGATAGCATCGCATCGCATTCCATTTTCATCAGAAAAATATTGTCGTTGTTCTTCTTCGTCTTTGGTTCCACTAAGACAATAATTTTTATAAATAAACCCCTTTACTCCTCTTAAGTTTGACAAATAATCACAAACAAATTTTTTACGGTTTTTCACCCCGATATTAATTAAATCAGGAATTTCTTTTGTTAATTTCGCAAAATATAATTCTTTATGATTCCCGATATAATGCCTATTTAAAACATAACTATAATATTGAATATCGTTGGCAATTATTTTGTAACCTTTTTTTTTAAAATAACTTCCGACAATTCCAGTTCCTGCAAATAAGTCGCAAAAAATATCACAGTTTCTATCAGCTCTGTTTTTTTCCGGGTCGACTACTTTATTGATTGATTCTTCCAAAAATTTCAACAATGATAATTTACTGCCGATATAATTCATAATTTTTTAGTTATGCAATAAAATCACAAAGGTATCCATTTGCCAGCTGTATATTTATCGCCGATGACGATTGCCAAGTATCTGCCATTTTCTAAAATTTTAATTGTATTTATTAAAACTTCGGCAAATTGCCCTAAAAATTCTTTTAGAGATTTGGCATTTGATAAATCATTTTTTAAATCACTAAATTTAATTATATCGGCATATGGCGGATGTAAAATTGCCAGTTGGACATTTTTCTTTCTGTGATCTTTTAAAATTTCTTTTACTTTTTCAAATGTTTCAAATTTTGCGCTATCACCAGCAATCAAATCAGAGAAATTGTTTTTTGGCTCAATATTTTTTTTAACATAATCAACTAGTTTTGTTTGAATATCTATGCCAATAAAATTTCTGTTTAAACTTTCCGCTTCATAAGCAGTCGTTCCGCTCCCTAAAAATGGATCAAAAACAATTTCATTTTTCTTTGTATATCTCAAAATAAATCGGTGTGGAATTTGCGGGATAAAATTTCCATGGTAAAAGCCATTATGCTTTCCCGTTTTATCTCTTTCGAGAATAATCCAAAGGCTATCAGTTAAAATTTCTGACTCTTTCCAATTTTCTAATATTAAATCATTAAATATTGGCATAATTAATTAAATTGTTTATGTTTTTGTTGGAATTAGTTCCTTGATAGTATCACGAGAATATATTTTTAACCAAAAAACCATTAAGAAATAGAGAGCGCCTCCAGTTAAAATCAAAAATAGTAAATTTTCGTCTTTAAAAATAAGCAGAAACAATGCTAATGGCAGAGTAGCCAAAATTATTTTTCCAATAATGGCAAATGAAATTTTCATACCGGTTGTTTTAACAAAAATTGAATAGGCGATAACAAAGATTAACAATTCGGTTAATGAAGTTGAAGCACTCGTCGCAATATAACTAAAACGGGGGATAAATATTAGATTAAAACCAATATTAAAAATTGCGTAAATAATTGTCGGCAAAACTAATTTTCTCTGTGCGCCAGCGATCACGACTGTGGTTGAAATAATGGCATAAATTGATTTGGCTAAAATCATACCTGAAATTCCCAACGGAATTGAAATTGAAAGCAAAACTGTAAATATTTTCTGCACCACTCTCTGACAGCGGGCTTTATCAGTTTTATACAATAAACCAACAACTGGAAAAGCGGCGCCAACCAAAAATGACGGCACGGTGATTAGAATTTCAAAAATTTTATAGGTCGGACCATAGATTCCCACATCATAACTATCTTTCATAAACGAGAGCAATAATACATCCGATTTGAAATAAAAATATCCAAAAACTCCCATCAAACCAATTGGCACCGCTTCCGACAATATTTTTTTCCAAACTTTAAAATCAAAAGCTAAATGAACTTTCACGATCGCATTGGCATATAAATAACTCAAGTAAATATTTATCAAATTACCAGCCACATAAGCCGTTATCAATGTATAAAAACTGGCTTCCAAATTGACAGTTAAAATTATTAACCCTAAAATTGTCGCTTTTCCAATCGCATCTGTTATCACCCCTTTGTACATTTGAAAACTATTTTGAAAAACAGAGACAAAAGTCATATTCAAAGTTTGCAACAAAAATGCCAAACTCATAATCGCAATGCCATTTTTTGTTTCGATGTCGTAACCGAGAAATCGGGAAATAACAACTGAAAGCAAAATAACCAAAATCGATAAAATAATTCGAAAAGTCCAGACATTGTTAAGAATTTTTTCTTTTGCTTGTTGGTTTTGAGCTAATTCACGGTTTAAAATAGTCAAAATTCCAAAATCTGTCAAAATAGTCCAAAATCCGACATAGGCAAAAATAATTGTGTAGCGCCCGTATCCTTCAACTCCAAGATAGCGAGTTAATAGATTTACTGAAATGATAGAAAATATCGTCGCAATAATTCTGCCAATGACTTGAATAAAAGTATTATATGCAACTTTTTTTGTGTAAGACATATATAAAAATTTAATTTAAATTTTTTATCAATTTCAAATTTTTAATTTTAAATTATCTTATGTTGACATTTACCAAAATTTCCTAAAATAAAATCGCTTAATCCGAGCCAAGCGCCCATTACTCTTTTCCATTTGCCTTTTTGAGGCTTAATTAATGCCCCCATAATGTTCCAAAGAAAATCTTTGTAAAGAGTATAGAGAATTACTGTTGGAAAGTGGTACCACCTGCCATTTTTTGAAAGAAATAACAATTTGTTTCTAATATGGTAATAGATTTGCAACGGATTTCGAGAACCGAGTGTCGCATTAACTTTATGATAGACAACTGCCTCCGGTTCGAAATAGAGTAAATTACCCGCTTTTTTTATCCTTTCGGAAAGATCACTATCTTCATTGTAGGCAAAAAAGCGTTTATCAAATCCGCCTAATTTTTTGTACAGTGAATTATCAATTAGCATACACCCTCCGGAACAAAATTGAGTTGGTTGCAAGTGCAAATTATTTGGCAATTTTTCATAGCTATAGCTGGTCCCAGTTATAAACCAATTAGTTTGCCCGCCAGCATACCAAATCCGCTTTTTGTCCATATAGTAAATTAAAGGTGAAACGGCTCCAAATTTGTCAGTTTTTTCAGTCGCTTTTATCAATTTATCCACCATGTCTGGCTCGATTGTCATATCATTATTGATCAATAGTAAATAATCACAACCATCTTTATCGGCGACTTTGGCTAAATAATTATTGCCTTCGGCAAAACCCAAATTTTCCTCCGAGCGAATAACAATTTCGTTTTGATTGACAATTTTTTGCAATTTTTCAAAACTATTATCGCCCGAGCCATTGTCTAAAATGTAGGTTGTAAAAACAGAGCTAGATTTCCTGAGACTTTTCAAACATAAAACGGTATCATCATACCCGTTGTAATTTAAAATTATAATTGAAAGTTTTTTATTCATTAACAACTTTTTCATAAACTCCAATAGTTTGTCGAGCCGTTTCTTCCCAACTAAATTTTTTTGCTTGCTGTAAACCCAACACTGAAAACTTACGCCTTAAATCGCTCAATCTCGTAAATTCTAACATTGTTTTACTCCAGCTTTCTTCGTCGTGTGGGTCAAGCAGAATTCCCGCATCACCAACCACTTCTGGCATCGAAGAAACGCTCGATGAAATTACTGGTACCCCAGCCGACATTGCTTCCAGTGGTGGCAATCCAAAACCTTCATAGACCGAAGGAAATACCAGTGCTCCCGCTCCCCAATAGAGTTGATGTTTTTCATCGTCATTAATATAGCTAGTAAAAATAACTCGTTTTTCAAGTCCCCTTTCTTTAACTAATTTAAATAGATTATCGTAATACCAGCCCTTTTTGCCGGTGATAACTAAATTCCAATTATCATTTTCGTGAACAATATTTGAAAATGCTTTAACTAAAAATTCCAAATTTTTTCGTGGATTAATCGTTCCAACATGGATAAAGTAATTTTTTCCGGTTTGAAATTTTTTCTTGACCGCTTCAATTTTGGCTTTTTCCGGCTGAATAAAATACTTTTTGTCTGCGCCTAGATAAATTACCGTAATTTTTTCTTCAGGAAAAGCTAAAAGTTTGACAATATCTTTTTTGGTTTGTTCTGAAATTGCGATAATATGATCAGCTTTACGGTAAGTAAACGGCATCCATTTACCAAAATATTGCCTGGAAACAAACGGAATATCTTGACCAAAAAAAACCGAAATTAAATCGCAGACTGTTACAACTAATTTTCCGGAATAAAAAATTGGAGCTGAAAAAGCTGGTTGGTGTAGAAGATCAACTCTGTTCTTATTAGCATACAACGGCACTTTCACTTGGTCCCAATAGAATCGTTTTAAGGTCGAAAAATCTTCTTCTGTTTTCGGTTTAATTAACAAATAGTCTGAATTTTTATCAATTTTTTCTAAATTCTCGACTAAATTTTTAACATAATAACCGAAACCTGTTTTTTGACCAAGGGCGGTCTGATAGTCAATAGCTACTTTCATATACTGAGTTTAGCAAAAAATCTTCCTTTTTCCAAATAATTTAGAATTATCAAACCAATTTTTTAAGATTTTTTAGATTAAATACTTTAAACCAATAGAGCATTACTAAATAAATTATCAGAGCTAAAAATAGTTGCCAGATAACCGAATAAATTGTGCCATAAAATAATTGATTGGTTGCTAATAAAAATAGCGTTGAAGGCAATAATGAAATTATGCTAACCAACAATATTTTAAAGTTTATTCGATGCTCAAATATTTTTTTCGACAAATTATAAACTACGATTAGCACAATTATTTCATTTAATAATGTAATAACGCTACTCGCAAAGTAACTATATGCCGGCACAAATATAATGTTTAAAAATACATTTAGTAATACATATAAAATCACCGGAATTAACAAAATATTTTGCTTACCACTAGCAATTAACATATAGTAAAAAACTTGATGCAAGAAAACAAAAAATACTGCTATCAACAGTATTGAAAGGATGGTTGGAGTAGTAATATTGTTACCTAAAAAAATTACTGTTGAAGAATTAACAAAATCATAACCGGCAACGATGCGAATAATTTGACTGCTTTTTATAATCCCAAAAATAACAATTGGTGTTGCCGACAATAACATAAAATTGATAATTTTTTGTAGGTTCTGATTAAAATACAGTCGGTCTTTCTTAGTTATTATTGCCATAATTGGATAGGTAACCGCTAAAAAAACAACTGGAAAAGAAAGAATAATATCAATAATTTTCACACTAGCACCATAAATTCCAACATCAAAATCCGGTTTTAATAAGGACAAAACTACAATGTCAGAACGAAAATAGATGGTCGTCAAAATCATAACTATTCCAAGCGGAAAGCTCTCTTTAACAATCGAAATAAAATGATTCCAACTAAAGTCAGTTTTGAAATTAAACGGAATTATTTTTTTTAACCAAATAAAAGACAAAATATAAGTAAAAATATCACCTGCTACATAACCGCTAATAATTCCAAGCAAACCGAGATCGTTTTTTATTGAAAAATAGACCCCAATTAAAATAATTAGTCTGCCAATCACATCTGCCAAAACAAATTGCTTAACTTTTAATTTTCCGTGGTAGAGCGCTGAGTTGAAGGCAAAGAGAGCGGTTGAAATTCCTGCTACTGAGAAAATTGTGATACCGATTTTAATAATATTTTCATACCCCAGAGTCCAGGCTATCACTACTGAAGTTGAGTAAACAATCAGTGATAAAATAATTTTAAAAATATAGAAACGGGAAATTTGATCCCTGTCCTCAGTTTCACTAGTGGCAATTTTACGAGTTACGGTATTGTGCAAACCAAAATCAGACAAAACTCCAAAAAGCAAAATGTAAGATAAAATTGTTGAATACTGTCCAAAACCAGCTACGCCTAAATACCGTGTGATTAATGCAATTAAAACTGCCGTAATAATCAAATTTATCACCCGACCGGATAACATAATTAGTGTATTGTGGCTAATAATTTTTGAATACAACATTACAATAATTCATTATTTGAATCCAGAATCTAAGTTCAATTTTTTATAATAGAGTTCTCTCTCCTGTGCTTGACCCTCAGCTAGAATTTTGTCAATTTCATTATAAGCTTTTTGGAAATCTTTATTTTCAGTCTCAATTTTTTTGCCTGCCATATTAGCAAATCTAACTATTTGATATGTTTTAACCAATGTTGATTCTAAAATCATTTCTGTTGAAAGTGGTAATAATTTAATTAATGGTGTGATTATCCCGCTTTCTTTTTTGATCATAATCGGCAATTGCATTTCATTTTCGTTTAGCATTTCTCTTTGTTGATTAATTATTTCAAGGCTAATCCCAGCCACTTCAGCATAAGTTCTGTTAGGGAAGAATGCTAAACCATAAGTCGTACTGCCAAAAATTTTGTGTTCTGATGGTGTATAAATTAAACCTGGGCTCAATCTTCCTTCTTGCTCTCGAGCACTGTAATCATCAAGACTTTTTTTAATTAAAGAAAGCTCATACGCTTTCGCTTGTTCAATCTTTGGATCAATTTCCAAATTATTTGTTTCATTTAACATAATTCTATATTAGCACAGAATTTATAGCTTTAAGCACAGGATCGAAAAAATAACTAGATTATTTTCTACTAAATAGTAGATCGTACAATGCAACCACAGTAAAAACTAACTTCAAAATCAAGAATATTGATTAAAATAATCTTTTATCCTCTCGTAATTTTCATTTTCTTTCTCTCCTTTAAAATAAAGCTCTATAAACTCAATTTTACAATCTTGATAATGAAAAGCATAAATAATTCGAAGCGACGAGCCTTTTAAGTAACAACAAAATAATCGTGCTTTAACAATGACACATTGCTCATTTTTTGTAATAATATTAAAGTGTTTACTATTGCCTAAAGGTACAACATCAACTACATGCTTAAATTCTTCTAAGTCTTTGGATAGTGATTTATATTTTTTTGAAAACCGCTTGAATTCCTTAGAAAATTCAGTTAATTCATTAAAGTTCATCTTCATAATTTCTTACAGAGTAATGTTCATCACGATAAAAAACACTCTCATAAGAAAGTGGTTTACCGTTTTCGGCCGATTTCCAAGGGATGTCCTCATGTGAATAATTTTCCATCTCTTTGGCATTTTTATCAGAAAGCCGTGCTAAAACATCGTCAATATGCTCTATCTCACGACCAGTTAAAATGTTAAGATTTGGTCGCCTGACTGCTAAATATTTTCTTTGTGGATAATTAAAATATTTTCCTTCAACCTTTATTACCTCTTCGCTTTTTATCATATCGTCAACAACAGCTTTAAATTCAATAGGAGTGGGACCATAATAATTTTTAATGTAAGTCGCACCAACTAACTGTTCCTCAAATTTTTCGTAATAATCAAAATCAATAAAATAAAGCAATTTGTAAATCACTGCTTCGCCTACATTTGACTTACCACCAACTTTTGACAATAGATAAAGTAGAACCTCTTTAAATTTATTAAGGTTTTTTTGCGGAATGCTAATTCTTATTTCGTGTTTTTTTATATTTGATTTCATTTTTTTTTCAATCCCAGCAATAATAGAAGAGTCTTTTCCTCGCCTAAAATCATCAAATGGAATACCAAAAATAGAGGCTAGCTTTTCCGCTTCAGTAATAGTTAGATCTCGTTCACCCCGTTCTATTTGCATATAGGTTGGGCGGGAAATACAAATTTCAGACGCTAAAAATTCTTGCGATAGATTATGTCTTTTTCTTAATTGTAAAATAAATTTTGCAAGCATAATAATTACTATTCAACTAACTCCAATTATAAGCAATGTAATATTATTTGTCAAGTTCTATGTCAAATAGTTATACTTATAGCTGAATGTAAAAATTGGCGGTGTTTCTTGGACGAAGTTCGAACATTCTTTGAGCAAAATCCC
>LBRB01000006.1:0-22764 GCA_000991185.1 Berkelbacteria bacterium GW2011_GWA2_35_9
ACAACTGCTGTGCCAACGACGACTACTACCACTACACCCGATCAAGCTGCTCCGGATATCAATGGGCACAATACAACCTATAATTATCCATCTTCAAGCACCTTTACATCATTAGTAAAGAATATACCTATAAAGGCTGGTTGGAATATGCTATCCTTGCCTTACGAAGCGACCCCAATCAATACAGCAATTTCTCGATTTGCAGGACTGTTTGGAATTGATGAAAGTATTTACTTGCCACATATGTATTGGTACAAAAGTTCGATTAACAGTTATGAGGATCAGTATACTTCTGCGAGTCCGGTTGGATTGGGTGCAAGTACATTCGTTCTTTCAGAAAAAGATCGAGTTGCCGACGCATCGGATAATCTAGAAAGAATACAAACCTTATCAACGACTCAAGCTCATGCTTTTGAAATTCCGCTTAATGCTTCAGCTTGGACGATGGTTGGTAATCCATATTCAACCACTATTAGTTATGACGATAGTCATATATTTGTTAAAATAGGTAATCGGATTGCATCTATTAGCGATGCAATTTCTGCGGGGATTGTCACACAAGCTTACGCAATTAATTCAGCTACCAACAATTACCTAATTGTTTCGCCAAGTGATACACTCAGTAAATACCAAGGTTTTTGGATTAGAACCAACCAACCTGATACAAAACTCTTAATAGCACCGGTTAGCTTAACTCTATCTAATTAGGCTTGAGCTTGCTTTCGAATAAATCAACCGCTTTTTCTAAGCGGTTGATTTGGTTTTGGTTATTGGTTGATTCAATTAAATTTAAGTAATAATTAAGGTTATGATTGATGATTTGATAAAAAAGTTGATCTAGTTTATTTTGGCTTTCAAATAATTGCTGAGTGTCAATCAGTCCTTCAAAAAACCAAAATTTTAATTTAAAGTAGGGGAGAATATTTAGATTTTGTTTGTTTAAAAGTTTAAAAGATTCTTCAAGCAACCAAAATACCTTTAGTTCTGCTTGTTCGTCCGGTGTGAAGTTATTTATTAGTTGCAGAATATTTTTTGTATCTTTTGAAACGATAAATGCATAGGGTTTAACAATCTCAATGTTAGTTAAAATATTAAAACTTTTCCCTCTGATAAATTGAAAATCAATTAAATAATATGGTTCAAGTTTGCCAATATTTCTGGCTTTCAGCTTTCTGGCGCCTCTCGCCAAGACTATGATTTTACCGAACTCTTTGGAAAAAATAGTTGCTAAACGATCCGCTTCGCCGATCTTTTTTCTCATTAAAACAAACCCACTTGCTCTCAATATTTTCATAAAAATATCTTATAAACCGAAATCACACCTACGATGTGTGATTTCGGTTGGATTAATTATTTTTGACAATTTGGGCAGAAATGACTGGAGCGTTGTCCGATTTTTATTCTTTTTATTTTTGTATTACACTTTCGGCACTTTTTGTTTTCTCGACCATAGACGAAAGCATGATTAAAATAATCACCTCGACTGCCGTCAATTTTTATATAATCAGACCGAGATGTTCCTCCTAAATCAATTGATTTGTTTAAAATAATTGGAATAAATTTAATAATTGTTTTTATTTCAGATTCATTTAATTTTCCAGCTTTTTTATAGGGTAATATTTTAGCGCAAAATAATATCTCATCGCTATAAATATTGCCTATTCCAGAAATAATTGATTGATCGAGCAGAGCTTGCTTGATGGTTATTTTTCTATTTTTAAATTTATCAGTTAAATATTTCGGAGTTAATTTATTAGATAATGCATCAATACCTATAATTTGTTGATATAATTTTAAATTTTGATCTGATATTTTAATATTTAATATTTTATCTTTTATTTCGATTTGCCGTTGGCAAATCGCCATCCATCCAAATTTTCTCAAATCATTGTAAAATAGATTTGAACCATCAGTAAAATTAATTATTATGTGGGTATATTTATGTGGCAATGGTTGATTATATTTTTTATCTGGATGACCACCGACTACGCCTTGCGTAGAAATCCGAAATCCGAAATCCGAAATCCGAAAAATTTTGTTTTTTATTTTGAAATTAGAATTTGGTTTTTGTTTCGAGTTTCGAGTTTCGAGTTTCGAGTTTTTGATTTTATTTTCCAAGAAAATCAGTTGTCCTGTCATTTTTAAGTGGATTTGTAAAAGATATTTATTTTCAAAGTAAATCAAAATAGTTTTCCCGAGCCGTTCAACGCCTAATATTTTTGAATTTAATATCTTATTTTTATTTCCAATAAAAAGTTTATCAACCAACACATCGATTGATCGTATTTTGCGTCCAACAATCGCTTGATTTAAACCCCTAACAATGGTTTCAACTTCTGGTAATTCTGGCATAAAACGATTGTACCATAATTTTGATTTTAATTATTATTCAAGTAAACTGAGTATAGAAACAAATAATGAATATATGAAAATATTGCACATTACACCGAGTTACTATCCAGCCACTAAATTTGGTGGTCCAATATTTTCAATGAAAATTATCAATCAATATTTATCAATAAATAATTATATTGAAGTAATCACATCTCAAGCTGGAATTAAAAAAGAAATAAATACTTGTTTTGTAGATAAAATAAAAGTTAAATATCTACCTTATTATTTTAATGAAAATTTTACTTTTTCACCTAAGCTAATTACTTATTTAATTAAAAATATTCATAAATTTGATTTAATCCAAATTAATTCAATTTGGAATTTCCATTTTCTTATAGGAACTATATTTTGCATTTTATTTAATAAACCTTATGTATTATTTCCAAAAGGATCGCTGGATAAAAATGCAGTTTACGCAAATAACAAAACAATTAAATTACTATATCTAAAATTAATTATTAAATTAATTAATAAATCAGCATCGATTATTTATAGTTCAAGGCTCGAAAAAAATGATTCAGTCGATGGAATTGATAATAAAAATTGTGAAGTAATCGCTAACCCAATAGAAAAGCCCAAAAAGACAACAAAAATAAAAAGGCAAAAAATTATTCTCTATTTAGGGAGGATAGCAAAAAACAAAGGAGTTGCAGAATTGATCAATCAATTTATTCAAACAAAGTTAGAGTATCAATTAATAATTGCCGGAGAGATTGAAGATGTTAAATATTATCAAAAGATCAAAGAACTATCTAAAGGCGATAAACGGATAAAATTACTAAATAATCAAAATACCAATAAAAAAAGTAAATTAATTAGCCAATCTTTTTGCACAATTTTATCATCAATTGTGAACGAAAATTTTGGCAATTCAATTGCAGAATCATTAGTATTAGAAACTCCGGTGATTGTCAGCAGTAAAGCTGGAATAAGCGAATATGTAAAAAAATATAATTGTGGGGTAACAATCAATCCTGAAAAATATAGCTTGGTGCAAGCAGTTGAATTTATAGAAAAAAATTATACTAAATATCAAATTAATGGAAAAAGATTGGTTATAGAAAAATTTGATGCAAAAATAGTTGTTCAAAAAATAAATAAATTGTACGCTAAAATTATTAAACAACATTATGATTAAGCCAACCGAAGCTAATAAAATAATTCTTCCGAAAATAATAAAAATATTAAAAAATAATAAAATTTCCTTAAAGGCTAGAATACTAGATTTTGGTTGTGGAAACAGTTACATAGTTACAAAATTATTCAATTTAGGTTATAAAGACATAAATGGAATTGATATAAAACCCCAGGTTCCAAAAAAAATACCAAAAAAATATTTTAAGTATTACCAAAATTTATTGATTAGCGATTTAACCGATAATAAATTATTTAAACAAAAATTAGGAAAGTATGATTTAATCATTAGTACTGAGGTTATTGAACATATTTTTGAAATTGAAAAGTATTTAAATAATTTAAATAAATTGTTAAGAAAAAGTGGTATTATTGTTTTATCAACTCCCTATCATGGCTATATAAAAAATTTAACAATTTCGATCTTTAATTTATGGGATAAGCATTTTCATTCTGATGCTGTAGGAGGGCATATAAGATTTTTTTCATATTCAGTGATTAGCAAAATATTATTTAAAAACCGTTTAAAAATCGTACAGTTTGTTGGCGTTGGCAGATTGCCATATATATGGAAATCAATGTTGTTAGTAATAATAAAACTATGAATTTATCAATCACAGCCATCGTTCTGACAAAAAACGAAGAAATACATATTAAGAGATTTATTAATAAAGTATCAGGAATTGCTGAAAAAATTTTTATAATTGATTCGTTTTCAACAGATGATACACTCAAAATAGCTAAAAAATACAAAAAAGTTGAAATATTTCAACATAGATTTGAAAATTATGCCAAACAATTAAATTGGGCTTTAAAAAATTGTCCGATAAAAACCGAATGGGTATTAAGACTTGACACAGACGAATATTTAGAAAATAATTTAATTAAATATTTAGAAAATAATTTACCGAAAATTAATCAAGATGTCAGCGGAATATATTTCAGGAGAAAAGTAATATTTAGAAATCAATGGATTCATTTTGGTGGTTTTTACCCGACTTGGTTATTAAGATTATTCCGTTATCAAAAAGCTGTTTGTGAAACCCGCCATATGGATGAACATATTAAACTATTAGCTGGAAATTCAATACGGATAAAGAAAGATATTGTTGATCATAATCTAAACAGTTTATCTTTTTGGACACTGAAACATGATTGGTACGCAACTAGAGAGGCAGTTGATTATTTATTGAATTTAAAAAAACCGGAACCGACTAAATATAGTAATAGCTATCAGGATCAAAAAAGAAGGTGGTTAAAAAATAGATTGTACAATCAGGCGCCTCTTTTTTTACGGGTTTATTTCTATTATTTTTATCGCTATATAATTTTGTTGGGATTTTTAGATGGCTTAGCCGGTTTGCAGTTTCATTTTTTGCAGTGTTTTTGGTACCGTTTTTTAGTCGATAGTAAAATTTATGAGATAAAAATTTATCAGAAAAAATATCGTGTTGGCTTAATTAAAGCGGTAAAAAATTTATATAATTATCAAATTTGAAAATACAAAATTTATCAAAATTTAAATCAAAAAAATATCGAAAAAATATTATTATTCGAATGGTTTGGTATATTGTAAATATATTCGTTTTAAAATCACCCATTTTCACCAATTATCAATTTACAATAAATATATTAAAATTATTTGGTGCAAAAGTTGGAAAAAATATTGTGATAAAACCAAATATTAATATTAAGTATCCATGGAATTTAACAATTGGCGATAATTCTTGGATTGGTGAGGGGGTTTGGATTGACAATATCGATGAAATAATTATTGGAAAAAATGTTTGTATTAGCCAAGGAGTCTATTTAGTTTCAGCCGGACACAATTATCGCAAAGAGAGTTTTAATTTGGTGACTAAAAAAATTGTCATTGAAAATGGGGTTTGGTTGGGAGCAAAATCAATAGTTGCTCCGGGTGTTAGATGTAAAGAGGGGAGTATTTTATCACTTGGATCAGTTGCAAGAAATGATTTAGAATCAAACTATATTTATCAAGGCAATCCGGCTCAAAAATATAAAAAAAGATAATTATTCAAATAAATTCTGGACTATTTAATTGTTTGTGATATGTTGAACTTACTATGCAAATTTCAATAATTACAGTCGTGCTAAACAATAAAAAATATATTGAGGATTGTATCCGATCTGTTTATGATCAAACCTACAAAAATTACGAGCATATAATTATTGATGGTGGCTCGACCGATGGCACGATCGAACTTTTAAAGAGTTTAAAATTAGAGAAATTAAAAATCAATACTAAGAAAGATTATGGCATTTACGATGCAATGAATAAAGGCATCGAACTAGCTAAAGGAGAAATAATTGTAATCTTAAACTCAGATGATATTTTTGCCGACAAAAATGTTTTAAGTTTGATAAATAGTACTTTTAAACAGAATAGAATTGAATTTTTTTACAGCCGACTTGAAATGTATGATGAAAAGTTTGAAAAAATAGTTCGGTCTTGGAAAACTAGAAAGTATAGTTTGAAAGATTTAAAAATTGGTTATCATCCACCTCATCCAACCCTGTTTGTTAAAAAGAAAGTTTATAATGAAATAGGAAAATTTCGAACCGATATGACCCTAGCGTCTGATTATGAGTTTGTGCTGAGGCTTTTTTTCTCAAAAAAATATCAGTTTGTAAATGTTTCAAAAGTATTAGTAAAAATGAGATATGGTGGAGTTAGTACTAGAAATTTTATGAGCCATATTGTTAGCAACTATGAATCGTACAAATCTTGGCAACTAAATAATTTAAAAATCGATCCACTTATTATGGTCCGAAAACCATTACTAAAAATAAAACAGTTTAAAATATTTTAAAAGCACTTAAAATTATGAAATTACTTTATTTCTGTTGTTTACGAATAATAATATCGGTATTAGTAATATTAAAGTTTGGATTGTTCCTCCCAATGCTGGAATAAATAAAGCTTCAATGTGGACAATTTGAGTCCAAAAAAGTGTATAAATAAAAATTCCCAAACTACTTTGTATCAAAGAACTTCCTCCTCCAACACATAGTTCATAAACATAGCGGAAAAAAATCCCATATATAAACATACCAATAATAACGCCGAGCCAGGCAAAATTAAGATAAAGTTCGCCAATATAAGAAAAAAGGACAGTTGTGTTATCATCGTTTGGAGCAATAAATCCATATCGCCAACCAAACATATTTTGGTCAAACATAGTTGGTTTGTCTGACCAAATAAAACGAGGAATCAAAGACCCAACCAAACCAGGAAAAATTGTTTTTCCATTTTGAAATGGCATTTGTTCCGGTGTGTCCGAAATAATTGCTCCTAGGACAGAGGATTGGTCGTATCTTCTCATTTGTTCTTCATAAATAAAATTTAAATAAGACTTTTCTTTAATTAATTTTGTAATTTCTCGTTTAGTCAAACCAAATGTTTTCGTATTAAATAATTTTAAACTATTATCTTTTTGGTAGAGTTCAATTACGCTTTGGCGATGGATGTTCATGAGCGGGAAAAAAAGTGCAATAAAAAGAGAAAACAATACCATACCAATTATTATTGATTTGCTAGAAAATCTTTTATAAAGATAATAAATTGGAACAAAAACATAAACTAATGTTTGAAAAATATACCATCTTCTTGAAGTTGGAAAAGCCATTACAATTTCAAGAATCACTAGTAATGCCAACCCAATCCCAATTAATACTTTGTAACGATTATTTTTTTCTAATTTAAAAAAAGTAATTGTGTACATCAACAAGGCGATAAAGGGTAGGTTTAACAAAAAGCCAATTAATTGCGTATTGCCTGATGTATAAATAACCTTTGCGGAATTATTAAAAAGTCCTCCGACATTTGAAATAGATGAAAAATAATTAATTCTTAACGCAAAACCAACAAAGTACAAGAACAAAGATATAAAAACTGCCCGTTTTGGCTCCCAAACAGAGACTAACCGATGTTTAATATGTTTATGTAAAAACCCAAAATAATAATAGCCCAAAAGAAGCATTAAAAAACCAATACCCGCCAATAAAACCGCATCATCTAAATAATCTCCAACATTCGAAATTATTTTATCTTGATGGCGCCAACCATAAATAGCTGAAGGAACATAGAAAAAAAATATCATAAAGCCAACCCCAACTGGGGGCGAAAGTAGATCTTTAGAATTAATTAATGAAAAAACCAAAGGTGTAAGACAGATAGTTGAGGTAAAAATAACGCTCAATATTAATTGATAAGGAAGCCCTTTGAGTAAAAAAACACTACCAAATATTATTACTTGAAGAAATACTAGTGACAAAAGTAATACGAAAAACTTATAGTTTGAATCTTTAATTCTGATAGAAAAACCCATATTGATAATTTCAATTATTCTAAGTTCTAGACAATTTTTATTTTTGCTTTCTTTTCTAAATCAATTACTAATAAGGCTCCGATGCCAATAATTGTTCCCAATATCGTACTCAATATTATCGCTTGTTTAATCGACGGGAAGGTTGTTTCAGTTGGCAACTCTGCTTGCTGAATAACTTTGACCTGAGCATATGACCCGCCGTTCATTTCGTCTAATAAATCTTTATACTTTTCAATCGTTGTATAGGCAAAAATATTTGCTAATCTTTGAGCTTCGGAAGCGTCCGTATTTTGAACAGAAATTTCTATCAGTTGAGTATCTCGGATTGTATTGGCTCTCAAATTTGAAGTTAATTGTTTGCGTGTATAGGTTTTTGTGGTTGAAGATTTGATTACTTCATCAACAACTTCACCTTTTTTTACTACCTCAGCTATGTTAGATGCAACTTTACTCGAAGCGGTTAGAACATCACTTACCGCTGTTTTATTTTCATTTGAACTTATCTCAACAAAAAGGGTTGAAGTAGCCTCGAATTTTGGACCCAAAAGCATTACAATCATATAAGTTAATCCAACACATATAGCCACAAAAATAACTAATTTTGCTAGCCACTCAAAAATAAATTCAACTTCAAGCAAAACCGATGACTTACTGGTGTGTTTAACCATAAGTGGTTCAATCGGTTCACTTTCATTTTCGTTTTCAGGCAGAGGTTTGGGTTTGCTTTTTTTGAGGTTGATTAGTTCAAATATCGGAATTAACGTTACAACGACGACTAAAATAGCGATGACTAAAATCATTATAAGAGCCGGACTTGAAAATATCTCTAACACAATATCCTCCTTATTTATTATTTGTAACTAGGTACTTACCCCTCCAAGATAAGTTCTCAATTTATTATACCACAAAAAAATGAGACAATAAATTATTTGATAATTTTATCCACAACTCCGTATTTGACTGCTTCATAAGCACTGAGAAAACAATCTCGATCGGTATCCTTTTCAATCTGAGAAAGGCTTTTTTTAGTGTGGTTAGCTAAAATTTCATTAACTTGTTTTTTGACTCTTAGTAATTCTTTAGTTTGAATTTCAATATCAGTCGCTTGACCTTGCGAACCTCCCATAACTTGGTGAATCATAACTCGAGAATTTGGCAGAATATAACGTTTTTTTTCTTGACCAGCAGCTAGCAAAAGAGCAGCAGCTGAAGCTGCTTGACCAATACAAATAGTTGAAACATCGCATTTAACCAATTGCATCGTATCGTAAATTGCCAAGCCTGCAGTTACTAATCCACCCGGTGAATTGATGTACATTTGAATATCTTTTTCTTTATCTTCAGCTTCTAAAAAAAGAATTTGCGCCATAATTAGATTGGCTAAATCATCGTCAATTTCAGTCCCTAAAAAAATAATCCGATCTTTCAAAAGTCGTGAATAGATGTCGTACGATCGTTCGCCCAAATGAGTTTTTTCCAAAACAGTTGGAATTAAAAATTGATTGTTTATTTTTTTCATAAACTATTTTTTTTAGCCAAATCAATCAATTTGTCTAATGTTTTTCTGCCAATTTCTTCAGGTTTACCGACAATCTTTTCTTGTCTAGCAATCTCACCCAACAATAACCCAACCTCAATATTTTGTTGGGCTTGTTTTTCAAAATCTTTGACTAGTTCTGCTTCGTTTTTACCTGACATTTTTAGATAATTTTCAAAACCCAAGCCTTGTTTCCCAACTCGTTCTTTCATTTGTTCAAGTAAGCGTCTTTGCTCTTCCTCAAGCATAATTGGGCTAATAGATATTTTGAATTTTTTTAATAAATTATTAATTATTTCAGCTTCGATTTTTTGTTTATTTTGTTCCTCTTTCTCATTTTTTATACTCTTTCGAATGGCTTTTTTTAAATTATCTATTTTTCCGTGTCCAAAATTAGAAGCAAATTTATCATCTACTTTTGTCAATATAACTTCTTTAACCTCTAAAATTTCGACTTCAAAATCAACTTTTTGTTCTCTCAGTTCTGGTGAATAGTAATCTTTCGGAAACGAAATTTTAAACTCTTTTTTGGCACCTTTTTTCAGACCGATTAAATTGTCTTCAAAACCTGGCACCATACTTTTTGAACCCAAAACCAAGGGATGGTTGGAGCTAGTCATTTTTTCTTGCGGTACGCCTTTAATTTTGCCGGTAAAATTTATTTCAAGCATATCGTCAATTTTTGAAGCTCTAGAAACGGGATTGTAGCGAGCACGCTGTTTTTGTAATTGCTCAATAACCGTTTCGACTTCTCGATCAGTTACCGTGACTTGATCAAATAATTTTTTCTCGATTTTTAATTTTTTATAATCTTTAAGTTGGCATTCAGGGAAGACGGCAATTTCAAGTTTGAATTCTAAAATATTATTTTCAGAACTTTCTGAAAATGCGTCAAAAACCCATTTGGTAATAGAAATTTTTGGTTGAGCGACAGCTTTGATTTTATTATTTTTAGTAATTTCAGAATAGCTTTTTTGGAGTGAATGATCGAGTAGTTTTGAGGATAAAAAGTTTGATCCCAATTTTTCGATAATCATTAATTTTGGCGCTTTTCCAGCTCGAAAACCTTTAATTTCAACATCTTTTGAATATATTTTATAGATCTCGTTAAAATCCCGAGTTAATTCATTTGGCTCTAGCGTTATCATATACTCGAGCGTGCTATCTGTCCGTTTTTTATTTTCTTCTATTTTCATGCTTCTAATTGTAGCAATATAAGATATAAATTTCAATGCCAACCATTTCACACATCGTAGGTGTGTGAAATGGTTGGTGATGTTTTTCTTGATAAATTATACTTAAAATTATATACTAATTAATAATTCGTACTTGGACAAAGGGGGATAAATGAATACTCAGACAACAATATTGATTAAGAGAACAATAGAAATTCTAAATGAATTAGGTGTTAAAAATTTTGAAATTAAAGATTGTAGTACACCAAACACAAACGCAATTTCTATCAAACTTCCGACTAGCGAGGGTGTTATTCAGGATTACATAGAGGCTACATCACAAGAAAATGGAAAAATAAAGTATTTAGTTCGTTCTAAGGCGTTTGACTTTAAAGACAAATATTTTGATGATTTAGAAGAAGCGGTTAAAAACATTGTCGCAGCTTATATCATTACGATTTTAATGAATATGAAGTCAGAAATAAGACTTGTTGAAAAGCTGGGAAGAACCTCAGCACAAATAAAACATTATCTTTGCTTATGATAATTCAATACCACAACGGACCTCTCACGAGGTCCTTTTTCGTACAGATAACCATTAATATACCCACCTGTCAGGTGGGTATATTGGTTTAATCCAAATGTTCAATCTTATTATCTTATTAGTGAATTTGTGTAATATTTTTTATCCACAGCTTTATTACTTGACAGGTGGTTAGTGAGTGGTAATATAGGACAAGTAAGTGGAAAAAAGTGGGGGAAAGTGGAAAATAATCAAGAAATTAAGTGTTTATTGGAGAATTTAAGCATAGTTTAGATGTTAAGAACAGGCTATCCATTCCTTATCGCTTTAGAAGTAATTTGACAAAAGGCGCAGTTGTAACCCGTGGTTTAGATAATTGTTTGTTTCTTTACAAGAAAGACGAATGGGTCAAAATTGCGACCAAAATTTCAGAATTGCCTTTTTCATCTGCAAAAGCTCGGGCATTTTCTCGCTTAATGTTAGCTGGGGCAGTCGAAGTTAAAACTGATAATCAGGGACGAATTATTTTACCTGACTATTTAAAAAAATTTGCCAAAATAAAGAAAAATATTATTGTGGCTGGACTTTACTCTCGCATAGAAATATGGGATAGCCAAGTCTGGCAAGAATATAAACAGAAAACGGAAAAAGATGCGGAAAAAATTGCCGAAACGATGTCGGATATGGGTATTTAATTGCCGGAATAAGTTCGTGAAAAAGCTGGTAGTGACATTGACCGGTCTGGTTATGAGGAATAGCCTCTTTGACTGGATCTGTCAGAAGGTTTTAAGGAGAGGAGTTGATTTCCAACCTAACTGGTGCTTCTTTGATTTATTTTTAAGAAGCACAAGAAGAAATTGACTTTCCTTCGTTGTCGCTACCAGTTTCTTAAAAAAATAGCGTGAAAAATAGATAATAATACGGAGGGGAATTGATTCTAACTAATAAAAATACCGACAAAGTCGGAGTGAAAAAAAGAACCATTGAGCAATCAGTCAAGATTGGTCCATTATCATTGAAGTTTATCACCCTTTTGATTTTTGCCGCTTTAACGCTTTTCTATCTAGCTCAGTCAACCCAATCAGCGACAAAAAAATATCAACTCAGAGAGCTACAAGTTACACAGAGCCAACTAGAGGAAGATCGAGAAACTTTGGAAGCGGAGGCTCTGAGATTAAAATCTTTGAAAGAGATTGAAACAAAAATTGAAAAACTCGAGCTAAAACCGGCTGAAGAAACAGTTAAAAACTAAAATGTCATTGGCGAGGAAAGAAATTTGGCAAGTTCGCTTGAAGAGTTTGGCGTCGATTCTGCTCGTCCTATTCGCTGGTCTTGTTTTGCGAGTTTTCCAAAAATCGGTCATCGAGCACTCAAAATATTCAGAAATTGCGCAAAAACAGTATCGAGATGAAAGAACGATCGAAGCTGAACGGGGTAATATCTATTTTTACGACAAAGCTGATTTGACACCCGCTACATTAAATGTGCAAAAATATCAGATTTTAGTGGTGCCAAAAAATACTCCAGAAAAAAGTGAAATTGCCAAACAACTGGCGACAATTTTAAATTTGGACGAAAAAGAAATTTTTGAAAAAATTAATAATGATAAACTTTATGTCCCGCCAATTGCTAAAAAAGTTGACAAAAAATTAGCCGATCAAATTGAGGCATTAAAACTTAAAGATGTGCGAATTTTCCCCGATTATGCCCGAGAATATCCAGAAAAAGAACTCGCTTCTCATATTTTAGGATTTGTTAATCACGAATTTAGTGGCAACTATGGCGTTGAACAATATTATGAAAAAATTTTGAAAGGTGAGCCAGGTCTATTGGTAGCTGAAAAAGATAATAAAGGGCGGATCATTGATTTTCTTAACGAAGATATCAAAGCCAAGAATGGCGACAGTATCGTTCTGACGATTGAAAAAAATGTTCAATATAAAATGGAACAGATTTTGAAAGAGGGGATGGATTTTAGCGATGCTGAAAATAGAGAATAAAGATAGAGAATTTTCTATTTTTGTTAATCCAGCAGTTTCTTTTGCGTATGAGCCAGGATCAATTTTTAAACCGATTATCGTATCGCTTGGTTTAGACAATGAAAAATTTGAACCAGAAACTAAAGGTGGACCGTTTTCAAATATGACGGTCGTTCAAGGTTATGAAATTCATACGGCTTTAGATAAAGGTTATGGAGACGAAACAGTCACTCAAATTTTAGAAAATTCGGATAATGTCGGAATGGTTTGGGTGGGAAATCAAATTGGCAATGATTTGATGCGGGAAGGTTTAGAGAAATTTGGCTTCAATGAAAAGACCGGCATAGATTTGCCGGGTGAAACAACTGGTACGATTTTAAGCCTTAAAAATTGGCGTGATATTCACAGAGCTAATATTAGTTTTGGACAAGGAGTTTTAGTTACACCTCTCCAAATTGCTCAAGCATATGCCACAATTGCTAATGATGGCGAGATGCCAAAACTGCATATTGTTGATAAAATAATTAGAAAAGATGGTAGCGAAGAGTTGATTGAGAACAGCATTGTCAGAAGAGTGATTAAGACAGAAACTGCTAATGAAGTCAGGCGAATGATGCAATCGGTAGTTGATGTTGGGCAATCAAGCAAAGCAAAGATCGAAGGTTATAATATTGGTGGTAAAACTGGTACGGCTCAAATTGCTAAAAAAGATGGTACTGGCTATGAAGACAATTCCTTTAATCACAGTTTTGCGGGGATTGGACCGATCGCTAATCCAAAATTCGTAGTAGTGATCAGACTTGAAAAACCGACAGCAACACGGTTTGCAGATTCAACTGCTTTACCGATGTTCAAAAAAGCTATGCAATTTTTGTTAAGTTATTACCAAATTCCGAAGGATTACTGAAGAAATTTCAAAATCAAAAGTACAAATATCAAAAAATATGAAATCAATTATACTCAATATTTTAACATACTTTGCAGGTAAAATATTAAAATCAAAAAAACCAGAAATTGTGGCAATCACCGGTTCAGCCGGAAAAACTACAGTCAAAGAAGCTATCTATTCAACCTTAAAATCGTCTCGTCAGTGGAAAGATAAAGTGTTTTCCAATTATGGTAATCTCAATACCGAGTTTGGAATTCCACTTTCAATTGCAATTATTAGAGTTAAGCCGCCCAACAAGCTAACTTGGTTTTTCATACTCATTTATTATGTAATTAAATCAACTTTAATTTTATTTGGATTAATCAAATACCCTCGCATATTAATTTTAGAAATGGCAGCTGACAAACCCGACGATATTAAATATTTAACTAACTATATTCATCCAATAATTGCGATTATCACTAACATTGGACCGGCTCATTTAGAAAAGTTTATCAAAATCGATGCAGTTATTGATGAAAAAGCGCAGATAATTAAACATTTATCTCCAAATGGAATTGCGATTTTAAATAAACAATCGGACTATTACCACGAATTATCTCAATATCTGCCGAACGATGCTAAACTAATTTTAATTGATTATCCGGTCGAAGAGAGCTATATTGGTTTCACTCGTTTAGTTGGAAAATATTTTAGACTCAACCTTTCTCAAATCGATTCAGTATTAAATAAATATTCACCCCCTAAAGGACGACTTGAAATAATTAAAAAAAACGGTTTGACTATAATTGATAGTTCGTACAATTCAAACCCGTTGTCGTTGCAAGTTGTTTTGGCTAAAGGCAGGAGCTTAAAAATATCCCAGAGACCAGAAAGGTATATTGGAATAATTGGTGATATGAAAGAATTAGGTGAAAATGCTGATAAATATCATCTAGATTTTAAAGAAATTTTAAAAAAAGATTTTGACATTTTAATTAGTGTTGGCGAAAAGTCGAAATTGTTTGAGGCTGATTATCATTTTGAAAAAGTTCAAGATGCGATTCCATTTGTATTGAAGCAAGTTCAGAAAAATGATATGCTTTTAATCAAAGGTTCTCATTCAGTACATTTAGAAAAAATAGTTCAAAAATTAATTAAATAGATATGTACGAAACAATCACGATTGATATATATAGCCTTTTAAAAATATTTGGATTTTTAGCTGGTAGTTTTATGGTAGCATTTGGGTTAACTCCAACTTTAACCTTTTTTTTATATCGTTTTAAGGTTTGGAAAAAGCAAAAAACTCAAGCCATCACTGGAGAAAAAGCGGCAATTTATCATAAATTGCATGCTGAAAAACATAAACGAAATGTTCCAACTTTAGCTGGAATATTGATTTGGTTTGTGGTTGCTTTAATAACCTTGTTATTCAATCTATCTCGAGCTGAGACATATTTACCACTTTTTACGATCGTATGTTTTGGTTTGGTTGGTTTGCTTGACGATCTAATTAATTTAAAATCATCGGGCGGGGGAGTGGCGGGGCTTGGTTTTAAAGCCAAGCTTTTTTGGTTAATTCTATTTGGAGTGATTGGAGGTTGGTGGTTTTATTATAAATTAGACTGGTCAATTATTCATATTCCTGGTGGAAATTTAATTGGACTCCCCTACACTCTCGATATTGGATTATGGTATATTCCGCTCTTTGTTTTTGTAATTATTTTTATGGCGAATGCGGTTAATTTAACCGATGGTTTAGATGGTTTAGCGGGTGGACAGCTTTCAATTTCGTTTATTGCCTACACGGTTATCGCTTTAATTTTAGGGAAGTTTGAGCTAGCGGCTTTTTGTGCTACTGTTTCAGGCGCAACTTTAGCTTATACTTGGTTCAATATTCCTCCGGCAAGATTTTACATGGGAGATACTGGTTCTCTAGCACTCGGTGCAACGCTGGGAGTGGTAGCGATGTTGACGAATACGGTTATCATTTTACCAATTATTGGTTTTATCTATGTAATTGAACTATTATCAAGTTTGATTCAAATAACTTCAAAAAAATGTTTTCGATACAAAGTATTTCGAGTAGCGCCAATCCATCACCACTTCGAAGCGTTGGGTTGGAAAGAGGAAAAAGTTGTAATGCGATTTTGGGTCATAGGCGCTGTCTTTGCTACTATCGGTCTTTTTATAGCACTCGTTGGAAAAGGTTAAGTTTATACCTGACCGCTCCGCAACCTTGAAGGTTGCGGAGCAAGGCTTAGGGCTTTTTTATAAATCTATTTAACAACTCATATTGGGAAAAATTAAAATATTGATTAATAATTTATTGGGATATTTTGGAAAAAGTTAAAAAAACCCCACCAGTAATACGGCGGGGATATGTTACTAAATTTTATTATTTTTCAGGAGTAGTAAATAAGTTTGGGTAAAGTTGTGATGCGGCACCGCAAATTATTTTAGCTTTATTATATTGATCATCACATTTTTCTTGTGGACGATTTCTTTCCAAAGTTCCATTATTTTCAATTCTTATAACGTTCAATTCGAGCGATTGAGAGGCTAAAAGTATTGCCAGATCGAACCCCCACTGAATTGATCCTGAATCGAGATTGTTAATATTTTCGGCTGTTTCAATAATTATTGAAGCTCGATAGATAATATTGTTTATGTGTTTTGAGCATAGTGCAATAAAACCATGAGCTTCTCCAACATTGAGTTTTCCTTTAGTTACTTTTTGCACAAGCTTTCTGTATCTTAGGTCAGATAATAATTCATGCTTAGGCATTAATCCTAATTCTTGTGGAAAGATAAGATCACAACAAACTGTTGAAAATGTTTCTTGGGCAAACATCGCCATTGGGTGAGATAACTCCCAAGGATGTTCAGTCGTATCAAATCTTACTATTGGTAAATCCCATGAATTACTAATTGCATACTTATACCCAAATTCAAGTGCATTTTTTAATCCTGAACTACTGGAAATAATTATAAATCGATCAGATCGGGCATAATTTAATTTATTTTTATCTAATAAATCAATATTTCCGTTGATTACAACAATCAAAATGGAATCAGGATAAGTTGCTAATATTTCCGTTGGTTTAGAAGATGTAACCCAGGCTTCATTCTCAGAATCCTTAGAAATATAATTAGGGACAATCATCACTGACTTATTTGGCATTTTGTCACTTCCTTTTCAAGAACTCTTAGCATAAGGCTAAGTATGCTTGTATAGTATATTATTTATTAAGAATTGTCAATATTGTTTTATTATTTTGATATCTAATAATAATTACAATTTATTAGTAATTTGTTATATAATAAAGATTAAGTTATGGATATAGAATATTTAAAAGGCAAAAAAGTTGCGATACTTGGTTATGGCGTTAATCACGCTAGTTTAGTTTTATATCTTTTGAAAAAAGGAGTTAATCTCACAGTTCTAGATCAAAATACATCAAAGAAAGAACAAATCGGTAATGAACTTAAGCGATATAAAGAAAAATACCAAATCATTCTTGGTAAAAAATATTTAAACAATTTATCAGATTTTGAAATAATATTTCGTACTCCCGGGATTCCATATCTTTCAAAAGAAATCCAAGAGGCTAAGAAATCAGGTGTAATAGTTTACTCACAAACCAAACTGTTTTTTGATCTTTGTCCGGCTAAGATAATTGCTATAACTGGCACAAAAGGTAAAGGCACGACTAGTTATTTAATCTACAATATTTTAAAAGATAACTTGCCAATTAATGTTTATTTAGCGGGTAATTTTGGCAAAGATCCATTCGATTTTATTGATGAAATCGGTCAAGAGGATATTGTTATCCTTGAACTTTCATCTTTTCAGCTTCAAGATTTAGAAAAATCACCATATATTGCTGTGGTAACTCCAATCACCCCCGACCATCAAGATCGTCACAAAAGTGTTAAGGAATATTGGCGAGCTAAATCGAATTTAATTCGATATCAAACTAAACAAGATTTTGCAGTTATTTGTCTTGATAGTAAATTATCAAAAAAAATGAAATGGCTAACTAAAGCTAAAAAAATATTTTATAGTTCCAATGATAATTTAATTTCAGAACATCCAAAACAATTTATTGGACTACATAATAAGCAAAATATTAATGGCGCTATTAATGTGGCACGAATATTACGTATTGCAGATGCAAAAATAATAGCATCTTTGAAAAAAATTAAACCATTAGAAAATAGGCTTGAATTTGTGACTGAAAAAAATGGTAAAAAATATTATAACGATTCGTATTCAACCGGACCAGATTCAACCATCGCTGGCATTAATTCCTTTGCTGAAGAAATTATTTTAATTTGTGGTGGTGTTGACAAAGGTTTTGATTATAGAAAATTGGCAAGAACAATCGGAAAAAAAATTATAACAGTAATTATTTATGGTCAAAATAAAAATATTATTGCCAGTTTAATTAAAAAATACGCTAAAAAAACTGATTTAATATTGTGTGAAAATTTAAACGAAGCAGTTAATCAAGCTAGTGCTATAAATATTGAAAACGGAACAGTTTTATTTTCCCCTGCTTCAGCTTCATTCGATCAATTCACAAATGCGTTTGAACGAGGTGAAATATTTAAACAATTAGTCAATAATGTCAAGACTTAATAAATACCGCAATCGACTGGGTCGTAAAGGAGATTTTTGGATCTTCATATTAGCTATGGGTTTAGCGTTGATTGGCTTGATGATGATTTTAAGTTCATCAGTAGTAATTTCGTATGAACGATTTAACAATAATTATTATTATGTAACTCAACAAATTTATTGGTTGTTTTTAGCAGTGATTTTATTTATTGTTGTTTCAAATTTGAATTACAAATTTTGGCAAAAAAACGCTTTTATGATTTTCATGATTAGCATAGTATTGCTTTTATTAGTATATGTAAAAGGTTTAGGCGTTCATTTGAGCGGAGCGCAAAGATGGTTACAGTTAGGTCCAATCTCAATCCAGCCATCCGAGATAGTTAAATTGACATTTATTATTTATATATCAGCTTGGCTGGACTCGAAAAGTAAATTAATCCATAATTTTAGCGAAGGAATTTTACCTTTGGCGCTAACATTACTTTTTGTTATTTTCCTAATTATTAAACAACCAGACATGGGAACGGTTTTGGTAATATCGGTAATTGCCGGAATTATATTTTATATCAGTGAAGCTTCGATAAAATATATTATTTCTGCGCTATTTATTGGTTTTATGATTTTTTTCCTTTTAATAAAAATATCACCCTATCGTATGGAGAGATTGATAACTTATTTAAACCCAGAGAGCGATACTTTGGGAAGTGGCTACCAAATCAATCAATCATTATTAGCCATTGGCTCAGGGGGGTTGTGGGGTTTGGGTTTTGGTAATTCGAAACAAAAATATTTATATTTACCTCAACCACATTCAGACGCTATTTTTGCAATTATGGTTGAAGAATTAGGTTTTGTGCGTGTGGTTGGTGTTTTATTGCTATTTTTAATTTTAATTTTGCGTTTAGTCAAAATTTGTCTTACGGTTGACGATCCATTTGCACGGTTTATGATTACGGGCTTTACTGCTTGGGTGGCATTTCAGACTTTAGTTAATGTTGCGGCGATTGTTGGTTTGGTGCCATTAACTGGTATACCGTTACCATTTATTTCTGCCGGAGGTTCGTCTCTGGTTATGCTTTTTGTTGG
Source organism: Berkelbacteria bacterium GW2011_GWA2_35_9 (assembly GCA_000991185.1). GTDB lineage: Bacteria > Patescibacteriota > UBA1384 > GWA2-35-9 > GWA2-35-9 > GWA2-35-9. The sequence continues at coordinate 19,673 of LBRB01000006.1, forward strand.
TCTTGCCATCGTTAATAATATATCTAAATATAATAGTCGTGCTTAAATGAATAAGAAAATAAAAATATTAGCTTCAGGTGGCGGAACCGTCAGCCACACAATTCCGCTTTTAGAAGTATTGAAAAAATTAGATACAAATAAGTATGAAATACTTTATGTTGTTTCAGAAGATGGACCAGAACGCAAACTAGTCAACGGGGTAGTAAAATTCCAAAAAATTTTAGTTGGTAAAATTTATCGAAGCTTGAATTGGCTCAACATTGTAAATATTTCCAAAAATATTATTGGTCTAATTCAAGCAAAAATAATATTTTTAAGTTACAAACCCGATTTGGTAATTTGTAAGGGCGGTTATGTTACTTTGCCAATAATATTTTGGTCATATATTTTTAAAAAAGATTTGATTATTCACGAATCAGATTCAGTTCTCGGATTGGCTAACAAATTAGCTTCAAAAAGAGCCAAGAAAATATTAACTGCTTTTGATAAGAAATATTATCCTAACAAATTAGCTGATAAAATAGAAGTTTGCGGAATTCCATTAAGGAGTGAATTTCTTAGAGAATTGGAATATAAATCTGATCAAAAAATAAAAAATATTTTAATTATTGGTGGCTCACAAGGGGCAGAGAGCTTAAATAATTTTGTGGTGAATAATTTAGAAAAATTTATTCAAAACAAAATAAAAATTATTCATATTTGGGGTGAAAAAAATGCTGAGGAAGCGGATCATTTCATATCAAATTTGTCTGAAGAACAGAAAAAATATTATAACCATTATTTATATATTGATAAAAATATTGCACAAATTATTGCAAATGCAACACTTGTTATTTCCCGATTAGGCGCAACAATTATGGCAGAACTTTCGGCACTAAAAAAAGCAACTGTTTTTGTACCTTATCCATATGCGAGCCAAAATCATCAAGAGCAGAATGGAAAAATTATTACCGCTACAGATTCCGGTTTGGTTATTAATGATAATCAACTTGAAAGTAAAATTGATCAAATAATTAAATTAATTAATGACAAGCGGACATTAATAAAATACGAAAATAATATTGGAAAACTAATGCCGAAAAAAAGTATAGAAAAATTTATTCAAATAATTGAGGAAACTATCAATGTTGAAAAATAAAGATAATAAATTAAGTAAATTCAAAAATATTTATCTGGTTGGCATCAAGGGAGTTGGTGTGTCTGGATTAGCTATAATTCTCAAAGAAATGGGTAAAAATGTTTCAGGTAGTGATTTGGAAGATGAGTTTGTGACCGATAAAGAATTAAAAGAACTGGATATAAAAATTGATGTTGGGTTTGAAAAAAATAAAATAATTTCCGATATTAATTTAGTTATCTATTCAACTGCTCATCAAGGTCAAAATAATCCTCAAGTAATTCAAGCTCAAAAAATGAAAATCACAACTTGGTCTTATGGTGAAGCACTAGGAGAAATATCAAAATTAAAAAAAACGATTGCAATTGCTGGATCACACGGAAAAACAACCACAACTGCTATGCTAGCTAAAATTTTGTGTGATGCAGGTGAAAAACCGAGTTGGCTAATTGGATGTGGAGCGTTGAAAGATTTTAATTTTCATGCTCATTGGGATAAAGGTGAATATTTCGTTGTTGAAGCAGACGAGTATCCAGATGATTTAATAGTGGGAAAACCTAAATTTTTGTACTTAGATGCAAAAGCAGTCGCAATAATCAATATTGACTACGATCATCCTGATTATTTTAAAAATGAAAAAATTTATTTTAATGCTTTCAAAAAATTGGTTAAACATATGGATTCTGGTTCAATCCTGGTATTGGGTCAGAATAATAAATATTTTCATAAACTTTTTCATAGCGCAAAAAGTCAGAAATTAATTGTCAAAGCAGTAAAAAATGATAAAGTCTGGCATAACTTACATTTAGAAAAAATATTTGGTAAACACAACTATTTTAATGCAACTATCGCTTCACAAATTGCTCACGAAATTGGGATAAAAAGCCGAGTTATCACAAAAGCATTAAAAAATTTTCAAGGGGCACAGAGAAGATTGGAAATTAAAAAGATTACAGATAAATATATTTGGATTGATGATTACGCTCATCATCCGAATGAAATTAAAGCCAGCATTGAGGCAGTCAAAAATCAGTATCCGGAATATAGATTAGTAACTCTATTTCAATCGCATACTTACTCTAGAAGTCAACAATTTGAGAAGGAATTTGCAAGTGCAATTTGTAATTCTGATGAAATATTAGTTACGCCAATATTTGCTTCTGCTAGAGAAAAAAAGAGTAATTATACAGATGAGATATTTTTTAGTAAAATCAAGCAAAAAAATTCAACCAGTAAATTCATCGGTGACATAAAAACATTTAAGCAAGAAATAGAAAAAATAATTGCCGAGAATAAAAAAATTATCTTATTAACAGTTGGTGCAGGAGATATTTATAAGTGGGGAGAAGAGATTAAATTGTGAGTTGGTAGATAATAGAGTATAATAACAACATAATTTCAAATTACCAATTTTAAATTTAAAATCAATTATAAATGATTAAATGTTTAAATATTTAATCATTAAGACATTTTAGATTGAGTTAAAATTTCAAATTAAAAATTTGTAATTAATAAAGGGGTGGTATTTCAAAAATAGTAGACATAATTGGACAAAAAATCTATGATTCACGAGGTTCAGAAACGATCGAAGTGAAGCTTGTTTCTGATAGCAGAAAATCTGCTTTTGCGTCAGTACCGGCAGGGGCGTTTTCGGGTGAAAATGAAGCTCATTCGGTAGAGGTTAGTCGAGCATTAGAGAATATAGCTGGTGTGATTAAAGAAAATATCATCAATTTTTCTCTTTATGACCAAGAAAGATTGGACCAAACATTAATTGCCCTTGATGGATCAAAAAATAAATCAAATTTAGGTGCTAATTCAATTTTAGCGGTTTCTCTCGCATATGCTAAGCTTTCAGCCGATGAATTGGGTTTGCCACTTTATCAATATTTACAAAAATTATCTTCAACTGAAAAAATTAATATTCCTTATCCGATGTTCAACTTAATTAACGGTGGCGCTCATTCTGACAATG
>LBRB01000006.1:22778-39453 GCA_000991185.1 Berkelbacteria bacterium GW2011_GWA2_35_9
ATGAGGGTGGATTTGCCCCCCGGCTTAACAGTAATGAGGAAGCAATCGAAATTTTAGTTGAGGCAATAATCGAATCGGGCTACAAACCAAGGGAGGATATTATGATTGCAGTTGATATAGCAGCCAATTATATTCCAGATTTATCTACAATTGCTTACCCAAAAACACCTCTCAATTTTTATCAACAATTAGTTGATGAGTATCCCATCGAGATGCTTGAAGATCCATTTCACGACCAAGATCTAACTCTTTGGCAGGGGTTAACGAGTGCGATTGGTTCACGGATAGCAGTAGTTGGAGATGATCTTTTTTCAACAAATATTAACTTATTAAAAAACGGAGTTGAGGATAAATTAGCCAATAGTATTTCAATTAAACCGAATCAAATTGGCACGCTCACAGAAACGATTAAGACAATAAATTTTGCCAAAGCAAATAATATCAGTTTTCAAATCTCTCATCGAAGCGGTGAAACAGAAGATACATTTATTTCAGACTTAGCAGTTGCGACTGGTGCAAAATATTTCAAAGCAGGCGCTCCAAACAGAGGAGAAAGAATAGCCAAATATAATCAGATATTGCGGATAGAAAAACATTTGGCTTAATTTAGTTCTATTATGAAATTTCTTGATTTTATACCAAGTGTTAAAAAAGAAAAAAGTTCAGGTAGGCAAATATATACGAACTATAAGATAATTCAACGCACAGAAAAATTTAAACCAGAGAAAAGTAAGAACAAAACAAATTTTTCTCAAGTATTATTTTTCATAACGCTTTTTTTAATAATATTTTTTATCTATTTGCTTTTTTATTCGTCCTATTTTTCAATTAAAAATATTGACCTAATCGGTGACTATAACGATTCAACAGTTGAGTATATTCAGTCAATTAATGGTAAAAATATTTTTAGGTTTGGATCAAGAAAAATTAAGAAAGATATTAAAGAGAAGTTGCCGATCATTAAAGATGTAAAAGTAGTTGTCGGATTTCCCAATACTTTAAAAATATTTCTTAAAGAAAGAGATACTGAGTTGATTTGGGAGACTCAAGGCAGAAAATATTTAGTTGATAAAGAAGGAGTTGTGTTTGCTGAGACTGAAAAAATTGATATTAAACGAATTCAAGACGAAAAAAATCTTCCAATCAAATTAGGAGATAAATTAGTTTCGAATGAATTGACAAGTATTATTCGTTCAATTGAAATAAAATTACCGGCAATTTTGAGTGAAGAGATTGATCATTTTGGAATCGGTGAATCGTTATTTGTAATAACAGTCTATACAAAAAGTTCAAAAAGAGTTATCTTTTATACACAGGTTCCTTTAGCTTACCAGCTGACTGTTTTGGATGAGTTGGTTAAAAAGGATAAAGAAAATATCAAAGAATATGTTGATCTAAGAGTTGAGGGTTACGGGTACTACAAATAAGGTAAAAAATAAAAATTAAAAGATAAAGAAATATTTTATTATTTTAATATGAAATACGAGTGGGTTGTGCCAAAAAATAAGAATCAGGAAATATTTGACCAAATTATTGAGTCAAGGAATATTTCTAAATCTCAATTAAATAAATACTTGAAACCAAATTTTTTTGGCGACCAAACTGATCCGAGATTGATTGGTGGACTAGAAAAAAGCATTAAAAGGATTAAAAAAGCACTCGATATCCAAGAAAATATTGGTATATTTTGCGATTATGATGCAGATGGTATTCCGTCTGGAGCGATGCTGTATAAAGCTTTTTCAAAATATAATCAAAATTTGTTTGTTTTTATTCCAACTCGTCAAGAAGGTTACGGAATTTCCGAAAAGTCATTAGATTACTTTTCCAATAAAAAATGTAGTTTGGTAATTGCAGTTGATGTTGGGATAACTGCAAAAGTAATAGCTGAAAAATTTAAACAAAAAAAAATTGATTTAATAATAATCGATCATCATTTAATAATTAAGGATCTTTACCCGAAAAGCGCTTTGGCAGTTATCGACTTAAAAAATAAAAATGAAAAATATCCGTTCAAAGACTTTTCAGCTGGAGGGTTAGTTTGGAAATTATTATATGCCATACACCTTGAATTTCAAATGTTTTCTGAACCAGAAATTAAATGGTTTTTGGATTTAGCTTGTATTTCAACAATTTCTGATATTGTGCCGTTGGTTGGTGAAAACTGGCTGATTTCAAAATTTGGTTTAATAGTTTTATCTAAAACAAAAAATATTGGTCTAAAAAAATTGATCGAAATAGCTTCAATCGATCCAGAAAAAATAGATGAATATAGCGTAGGATTTCAAATTGGACCGAGATTAAATGCTAGTGGTAGAATGGCGGACCCAATTGATTCGTTTAATCTATTATTTGAAAATAATCGCAAAAATGTTAAAATATTAGCTGAAAAATTGGATAAAAATAATCGCTTACGACAAGTACAGATGAAAGAGGCATTTTGCGAAGCTCAAGTCAAGATTGAAAAAATGTTGAAAAAAGAGGATAAAATAATTATTGTCAAAAGCGAAAATTGGCAAGAAGGAATCTTAGGCTTAGTAGCCAGTAAGATTGTTGATAAATATTATTTACCAGCGATTGTATTTAAAGAAAAAAAAGATCAATTAATTGGAAGTGCCCGATCAATTCAAGGTTTTGATGTTGAACAAGCGCTTGAAAAAAATAAAGTAAATATTGAAAGTTTTGGTGGTCACAAAATGGCAGCTGGTTTGAGAATAAAAAAAGAAAAATATAATAAATTTCGAGAAGCAATTACACAGTTTGCAAGTGCAACTATTGATAGTAAATTATTAACTAAAAAAATAAATATTGATGCTAGGACAAATGATTGTGATGAGCTAAATTTAAAATTATATTATTTAATTGAAAAATTAAGACCGTTTGGCGAAGGACACAGGCAACCTGTTATTATGCTTAAAAATGTTAATATCTCTGATGTGAGGGAAATTGGAAAAGAAAAAAACCATCTTAGTTTTTTAATTGATAGAAAATTAAAAGCTGTATATTTCAGTTTTCCGCAGAGTGAAAAAATTAGAAATCGAGAAAATTATGATATCTGTGGAAAAATAATTCTTAATACTTGGGGAGGGCAAAAAAAAATCGAATTTCAGGTCATCGATCTACGACAAACTACGGCAAAGTAGTGAAGCTATAAGCGCTAGATGAAGCTGAATTTCCACTTCCGTCCTGACAAATAATCTGAAAGTAATATTTTGTATTAGCAGTTAATCCAGGAATTATTATAGAGTGTTCTTTTCTAGAATTTAATTCAGAACTAGTCTTGCTTGAAAGAGAGGTTTGATTAGTCGAATAATTAATATATGAAACTGAATTTTCATTACTCGAAAAAGTGATTGTCGAACTAGTTGATGTTGGAAGGATTTTAATATTGCTAATTTCAGGCGCTTGATTGTCTGAAGTGTTAACACTAATTTGAGTTGAGAAAGTAACATCATTTTGATCAGTTGCAATTGCAACTAGTGTGTGACTACCTAAGGGCAGTTGGCTAAAATCATATGTTGTTTCATAATTTGGACCGGCTGTTGAAGAGGCAACCTCAACTCCATCAATTGCATAACGAACAGATTCTATTGAATATGCATTGGTAATATTTACTTTCAATACTTGGGCACCACCTAAATTTTGATTGTCAGTAGGACTCGAAAAACTGATTTTGTTTGAACCCGAAGAATACATATCATCTTTATCGGTTGGAGGCTTTTTAAATAGCCCATTTTTTTCAGCCCAGGCAATTACTGGATTTTCCCAATTCGAATTATCCGGTTTTTCGCTATGAATGTTACTATACAGAACTTCATCAACTAAGTTAGCAGGTGTATCGGAAGTCGCCAGTTTTCCATTCATTCGGTTGACTTTAACCTTGATATGGATATCATCAACATCGTTCGGAATTTGCCAACTGGCAAACCAATCAAAAACAGTTTCGGGCGAGTAATCAGAAGGCAATTTATTAGATAATTTATCCACCTTAACTTGCTTAACTCCGTCTGGGCGAGTGAAATTTTCAACTGGTTTATCTTTTAAATATTCTTTCATAAATTGATGCCAAATTGGAGCGGCGACTACCGAACCGTCAGCTCCTTTATTCATTGCCTTATTATCAGCGTTTCCAACCCAAACTGCCGTTGAAATTTGAGGAGTATAACCAACCGTCCAGGCGTCTCGAAATTCTTGAGTAGTCCCTGTTTTTACAGCTACTTTTCGATCTGTGAAAGCAAGATTATTGCTGAATCCAAAAACAGTTGATCGAGCTTGGTTGTCAGAAAGAATATCAGAAATCATAAAAGCGATTTGATCATCCAAAACTTGCTTAGGATTATACTCATCAGGTTTATTTTCTTCCATAACTTCCCCATCAGATAATTCTACTTTAAGAATTGGGTTGACTGGAGCATATTTGCCTTGGTTACCAAAAACTGCGAAAGCGTTTGCCATCTCAATTGGCATAACTTCACCACCCCCAAGCACTAACGCTAGACCATAGCGATCAGGATCGTTCAAGGTTGTAATTCCAAGATCACTAGCAGTTTGTAAGGCGTTTTTCAACCCAACCAGACCAAGCATTTTTACAGCTGGGATGTTTAATGAATTGGAAAGCGCATGACGGATGGTGACTGGACCTGAAAAACTACCATTGTAGTTATCCGGTGAGTAATTACCAAAATCAGTTTTCAAGTCATAAAGAACAAAAGCTGGATTATATTTTTCCTTAAAGCCAGTCGCATAAACAATTGGTTTAAATGACGAACCCGGTTGTCGCTGACTGGTGGTAATATTTACTTGACCCTGAATATCATTATTAAAATAATCCTTCGAACCAACCATAGCTAGTACTTCCCCAGTACCCGGTTTAATAGCGACTAGAGAAGCATTAGTGGCATCATAACGATCTAATTTTTTAGTGTTATCATCGATTGCTTGTTGTGCTTTTCCTTGAACATCCAAATCAAGAGTGGTAGTAACTTTTAAACCACCTTGCGAAACTAATTCTTTACCATATTTTTCTTCTAACAATTCTTGAATATAAAAAACAAAATGAGGGGCTAAAATTGAATCTTTTTTTGGCACAAACGAAATTTTGTCTTTTTTAGCTGTATCGGCTTCTTCTTGAGTAACATAACTCATTTTAACCATATCGTCTAAAACTCTATCTTTCCGAGTCATTAATTTTTCCACATTTGAACCATAAGGGGAAAAGTACGAAGGCGCTTGTGGCAATGCTGCTAAAACTGCTGCTTCCGCTAAAGTTAGTTCTCCAACATATTTACCCAAAAATGTCTGGCTGGCTGCTTCAATTCCATAGACAGTTGAACCGTAAGGAATTTCGTTAAGGTACATAGTCAAAATATCTTTTTTAGAATAAATTGCTTCCAATTCAAGTGATAGAATTAACTCTTTAATTTTTCGACTAATGGTTTTTTTAGGAGAAAGTAGGGCATTTTTAACTAATTGTTGAGTGATAGTTGAACCACCTTGAGCATAACTACGAGCTGTTAAATTGGTTAAAACTGCTCTAACAAAACTACGAAAATCGATTCCAATATGGTGATAGAATTTTTGATCTTCAATTGCGACAGTCGCATTTTTAACCACATCCGGAATTTTGTCTCCCTCAAGCATTATTCTTTTCTGATCGCCCGAGATAGCGTAAAGCATTTTACCATTTCTGTCATAAAGCTGGGTAGCTTGTTCGATTTTACGGTTTTTTATTCGATTAGGAGTAGGTAAATCTTTTGAATACCAAACAAATAACAAGATTGAAAAAATAATTATACCCAAAAAAGAATAACCAATAAATTTAAGCAGTTTCTTGCGTCGACTTTTAGTTAATTTAAAATCTTTTACTTTTCTAATTTTAAGAGGATTGATAAATTTCATAATTAAAATTATATCACCAAACTCCTTTACATTATAGCAGAATCTTATTAAGATATAAACAAGCTAAACTATAATTATGAAAAACCAAATTATTCAAATTGTTAATACTCTTTTAACCAAGTTAAATTTATCTCAATTTAAGGATAAGTATTTAGTAAGATTTAATTTAGAAAATCAAAATTTTGGCGATTATAGTCTCAATCTTGGTTTAATTATTAAAGATGAAAAAGCGATCGAAAAAATAATTGAAGTATTAAATAAGCTCGATTTTATTGAAAAAGTCGAAACTAATTCAGGTTATATTAATATTTTTCTTACAGAGAAAGTCTATCTTGAAATAATAAATCGTTATTCAAAAATTAAAGAATTAAATGCCGATTTAAAAACAACAGATGTAGAAAAAATTAATTGCGAATTTGTCAGCGCTAATCCAACCGGTCCACTTTCTATCGGTAATGCAAGGGGTGGTTATCAAGGGTGTGCAATAGCGAATATTTTAGAAATCGTTGGTCATAAAGTTGATCGAGAATATTATATCAATGATTTTGGCAATCAAATTAAAGAATTGAAAAAATCAATTTTCGGCGAATCGGATCAATACCAAGGAGAATATATTACCGAGATAAAACAAGATATTACTGACAAGAATATATCAGTTGTCGAGTTATCAAAATATATTCTAGATAAATATATACGACCAAGTTTGAAAAAAAATAATCTAGAGTTTGATATTTGGTTCAAAGAAAGCGCACTTTATCCAAAAAAGGTAGAAGAAGCAATTAAACTATTAAAAGAAAAGAAATTAATATATTCTAAAAACGGTGCTGTATGGATGAAAACTAAAGAATTGGGTGATGAAAAAGATCGAGTAGTTATTAAAAAAAATAAAGAAAATACCTATTTTGCTTCCGATATCGCTTATTTAAAAGACAAAATTGATCGAGGCTATGAGAGAATAATATTTTACTGGGGGGCTGATCATCATGGCTATATTAATCGAATTAAAGCAGTCGCAAAAGCTTTCAACTATCCAGAGAATAATATAGTTGTTAATTTATTTCAATTAATAAAAGTGATCGAAAATAACCGATTAACTAAAATATCAAAACGAGCTGGTAAAATAATAACCCTTGATACGTTTTCCGATCTAGTTAGTAGCGATGTCGCAAAGTATATTATATTAAGTTATGATCCAAACAAGGAGATTGTTTTTGATATTTCAAAAGCCAAAGAAAAATCTTCCAAAAACCCAATTTACTATGCGCAATATGGATTAGTTAGATACAAAAAAATTCGAAAAAAAATTAAACTTCAAAAAACAATTGGACTAAAAAAGCTTGGCGAAAATGAAAAAAAATTAGCTCGCAATTTAATTGGGTTCAAAGAAATAATTACCAATATTAGTCTAACTTACCGAGTGACAGATTTAATTAAATTCTTACATTATTTCACTAAAGAAGTACATATTTATTATGAGAAAGAAAAAATAATTGGTTCAAAAAATGAAGCGGAAAAATTAGTATTGATTAATTCAATTATCAATATATACGAAACAGCATTCAAACTGCTGGGTATCAGCAACCCAGAAAAAATGTAATATATATTATATGAAAATATCATTTTTAGGTGCGATCAGAGAAGTGACTGGATCTAATTATTTGCTAGAGCATAACAATTCTAAAATTGTGGTAGATTGTGGCTATTTCCAGGGCGGGAGAAAGAGCGAAGAAAGAAATATACAGAGCTTTGATTATGATCCAAGTAGTATTGACGCCGTTATTATCACTCATGCTCATCTTGACCATATTGGCAGATTGCCAAAAATGATAGCCGATGGGTTTAAGGGAAAAATATATATGACAGAAGTAACGGAACAATTGGCGAAGATTGTTTTAGAAGATGCTTTTGGATTAATGAGGGAGCCAACCCATCAGGAAAAGGATGTTATTCAGATCTTTGAACAAACTCAAGTAGTTGGATATAATCAGAAAGTAAATATCACTAATGACTTTAGTGCTACATTTTATGATGCTGGGCATATACTAGGCTCAAGTTTTGTAAAAATTGAATGGGAACAAAAAAGTATAGTGTTTTCAGGAGATTTAGGTAATTGTCCTAATCCGCTACTAAATAATACTGCTAAAATACCTCAATCAAATTATGTTGTTTGTGAATCAACTTATGGATCGAGAATTCACGAAAAAGCGACCGAAAAAACTAACAAATTAATAAAAAATATCACCGATACGATTTCTCAAAACGGTACAGTTTTAATTCCCTCTTTTGCAATTGAGAGGACTCAAGAACTGCTCTATCAAATGGATACAATTTTTGATCAGCATAGATTGCCTAAAGTACCCTATTTTCTAGACAGTCCAATGGCAATTAATGTTACAAAAGTATATAAACAATTTCCAAATTATTGGAATATATCAGCCAGAGATTCTAAAATAAAAGATGGGGATATTTTTAAATTCCCGACTTTGAAAGAAACGATGACTACCGAAGAATCTAAATCGATTAACAATATACGAGGGGCTAAAGTTATTATCGCTGGAGCCGGAATGATGGATGGAGGCAGGATTGTTCATCACGCTAAAAGGTATATAAGTGATAAAAAAAATATGATACTTTTTATTGGCTATCAAGCTCAAGGGACACTAGGAAGAAGTATATATGATGGTATCAAGTCAGTTAAGATTGATAGGGAAAGACATTCAGTTCGTTGTAGAGTTAAGGCAATTGGTGGCTACTCGGCTCATGCCGACAGTCATCAAATTATTAATTGGCTCGATGATGGAGATAAAAATAAACATATATTTATTACTCACGGTGAAGAAATTGAATCGGAAGGCTTAAAAAATAGATTGATTGAAAATGGTTATAGCAATCTAAGTATTCCGAACGAAAAAGAAAGCGTAGAGCTGTAAAAATAAAAACTATTCAAGTAAATTATTATTAATATTACAGGAGATAAAGTATGGCAAACAAAATGTGGGCAAAAAATTTAACTTTGTTTGGTCTAAAATCTGAATAGGGTAATCTTTATTTTCTTAACTTTAATAGTTTTGAGGTAAACCCGACGGGATATTCTTAAAGAGTAAATTTCGTTTCTTTAATAATTTCATATAAATTATTCACGCCAATTAGATTAATTGGTGATTTTCCTATTCCCCGAGCTTCATTTATAGCACTTGAAGTGAAGTGACTTGTTGAAATAATTACTCCAAAATTGTTAAAGCCTAAACTTCCTCTCAAATTTGCTACCTCTTTTCTGCCTACTGAATGTTTCCACCTTTTAACTTGAAACTGATAATTTAGGTCAAAGCTAAATCTATGTTGTAACAGTGCATTTATATCAATTCCATCATCCCCACTTTTTTTAGTAACTTCAACATTATTAAATCCTGTATGTTCAATAAGTTTTGCAATTAAAATTTCTAGCTCATAGGGATTTATAGTCAATAATTTTTTTTTCAAAGTTTCAATACTTTTTAATGTCTCTTCATTTATTTTTGGTAAAATAAAATTATCTTCTTTATTCCCAGAAAGTAGAGAATCAATAATCGTGTCTTCTGGTAAAATTTCTTTTTTAAATTGATTATAGAATGGAAAAAACATATCATTGAAATTCTCTATTTTCAATACGGGGATTTTTGAAAATATTTGAAATTCAAAAAGCCAAACTGTTCTAAGGTTACCTTGGTTGTCAATTTGATAATCTTGATAATTTCTTAATAAAAACAAAAAACCAATAAATTTATACTGATTTACACCCTCTTTTAAAAAACCAAGAATTGGAACAGATTTCACTTTTTGTTCAATGATCCTTTTATTTACACCCGAAATATACTGATCTCCTTGTAACCCAGAACCTGTGTATGTTAAAATATCGCCTTCAATTTTATCAGCATAGGGGTTACGTACACTATTTTTAGTTTCTTCAACAGAAGTTATCAAAACAATAAAATCGAGTTCATTGTTTTTGATCTTAGGTCTGATCCCTCCCAAATTAGCTACTTCTAAAGAATATTTAATTTGGTCGTTTGAATAAAATTCACCAACTTTCAGAGTATCTGGAATGATTAATTGTTTCATATTTTTTTATCGTTTATTTTAACTATAAAGTTTTTTCGCATTTTTTATCAAAATCATTAGAAAATACTGTTTTAAATCCGGCATTTTCAAAACCAACCCTTATACCGCCTATACCGGCAAATAAATCAATCGTTTTAAATTGTTTTTTTTGTAAGTCAAATTTCTGTACAATTTTATAAACAATCCCCGTGACTTCAACATCTTCTATAGTAGGAGTGTAGTCGTATCGACTTTGCTGTTTAGTAATCATAATATTTTTAGTTAGAATTACAAATTAATAGTATAGAGTCCTTTGTCAGATCCGAGATGGATTTTTTTATTGTTTTCATCCACCAATAGATCAGTAATTTGTTGACCGGTGTTTTTGATTAGAATCTGTTTTTGGTAATCACCATTTTTTGTAAAGGACAAAACACGATAATCATTAGGTTTATCAAGCACATAAATGGCATTGCTATTTTCAGTTGTAAAAATCGAAACTGGATTAACAATCGCAGTGTCAGGCGCTGGTATATTTTTGAAAGATAAACTCTGCTCGTTACCACGAGAATAGCGAATAATATTTCCGTCAGAAAGAAGTATGTAGACAAAACCATCAATCGTAAAATCAATACTTTTCTCAAGGTTTGATGTTTCTTTAAGATAATTTTGTCGTTCGGAAAAACGTTTTTCGTTATTAGAATATTTATAAATTTGTTTGTCTATATTATTTAAAATATATATATTACCAATATATACTTGCATAGAATTACCTGACGAAAAAGCTTTATCGGTTGAAGTGGTGATTGGAGCGACAATTTTAGTTTCAATTGGAAATTGTTTTGCGCCGGTGTCAGATAAAATATAGATGATATTTTTTTCTTCGTCTGAGCTAATCGCTAAAATATTTCCGCTTTCGGTTAAATCGGTTAATTCATCCGATTCAAGAGTTTGATTATATTTGAATAATTTTTTATCAGTTGTCACAAAATAAATTTGTCCAGCGATATTAGTCATTTTAGAAATAGAATAATTATTAACTGGCTGATTTTCATTTCGGATCGTATTGGTTAGTTTGTCATATTCTTCTTGAGCAGATTTTAAACTCTGTTGAGCGGATGGATAAAGGGAAGATTGCGAATCAATTTTAGCTAGCAAGGTCACAACTTCTGCTAACTGTTTTTCCGCTTCGTCATTTTTTTTGAAAACCAATGAAGTTTTGGCTTCTTCTAATTTGCTTTCAGCTTGATTTAAAATTTCTTGTTGTTCGGTTTGGGATACCTTAATTTTTTGGCTATTTCGTTGCATTCTGACTCCAAAAACTAAAATGATAATCAGAAAGATAATGCCAAGGAGTATTAAATATTTTTTGTTTTTCGGGTTGAATAAAAATTTAAAAACATAACCAATCGATAGGATGATATATTTTATTATCATTAAAAAGCCAAGATAAATATTTTTGGTAATTTTTGAAACGCCTTTCCCAACTGATTTATTTTGATAATCATAGACAGTAAAAAGGTTTTTACCGACTAAGTTTTTATCAAATGAGATTGACGATTTTGGTTTTTCGCTATCAGCTGGAGTTTTTTCTTTATAGTAACTAATATGACTATCAATTTTTCCAGAAATTGTTTCACCTGATTTTGAAAGATAGTTACTTGTTTTACTTCCACCTTTGACAAGAGTTAAGCGGATAGTTTTAAAATATTTCTTAATTTTACTTTGATAAAAAGGCGCAATTTTTTCTTTGGCTAAAACTTTAGAATTGTGCCAAAGTCCTTTGGAAAAGAAGTATATTTTAGTCCCGACAATTCCACCAAATTTTTTAAGAAATTTCACAACAGTTTTATGAACCTTTTCAACATCCTGATCAATGTAAAAATGATTTTGAGGCAATTGTTCTTTTGAGGCAGAGCTTAATTCATCCAGAACCTCGATTATAATAAAATTGATATATTTTCGGTTTGTTTTTCTAATTTGACGGATGATATTTTCAGTGGCTTGTAGGCAATTTAACCCTTTAATCGATTCAGAGATTTGAGATAATGTTAGCTCATCAAAAAGTTTTTTATTGGCGATAATAATTAAATCGTCTTTTTGAATTTTACCTGAAGTAATAGCACCAAAAGTTTTTTGTGGATTTGCGCTAGTTTTTTCCTGATTGATAGTTGATATAGTATTATTTCGGTGAAGAACAATTTTTGTCTCTCCGCTTGTTGTGAAATGAATATTATTTTCGACCGAAAGTAATATTGAAGCGCATAACCTACCGACCCAATCCGTTTCACCGGAATTATAAATTTTATTCAAGGTCAGATTCGTCTCTTTGAGCGAGTCTTCAAAATTTGATAGTTGATCATTGTTTTTCCCCTTAAGATAAGATCGTTGAAAATTATTAATTATAACTTGACCAATTTGGGAAGCTCTCAACCATGGGCGTTTGATTTCTACCAAATTAAACAAAAAATGATTAGGTGTTTTGTCGTCTAGTTTATAAACTTGTGCCGTCAGAAATTCATCCTTAAGTTTGGTTGAATTAGTAACCCTGATGTAACGAAGCGATAATGACATTTATTTTTTTATTAATAAAACACGATTAGTTTAGTAACTACTAATTATATTTTACCTCATTTTTCAAATGACTCAAATTTTAGAAGAGTGGCGGAGTGCCAACAAAGAGTTTAAAGAGAAAATCAGCCGGAAAAGTAATTATGTAGTAAAAAATTGTTCCACCAAAAATAAAGATTAAAAAAAGTAACATTGTGCCGTATTGTTGGATTTGGTAATAACGATTATAAGGTATAAATGTTTGTAAAATTTTCGAACCATCGAGTGGGGGAAAGGGGAGGAGGTTGAAAATGGCTAAGCGTAAATTAATCGCAATTATGATGGTCAACAATAGGTTAAGTGGTACTGAAAAATATTGATTAAAAAATCTTAAAATCAAGCCGAAGATCAAAGCGATTAAAATATTTGAAAAAGGTCCTGTTAACGAAACAATAATTTCGTCTCGAACCGGATTTTTGAATTTATTCGGATTGACCGGAACCGGTTTTCCCCAACCAAAACCAACGATAAAAAGAAAAAGAGTTCCGAACAAATCGAGGTGTACGAGCGGATTAAAACTTGCCCTCCCCATTAATTTGGCAGTATCATCGCCCAATTTATTAGCCGAAATAGCGTGAGAAGCTTCATGGATTGTTAAGCCGATCAAAAGAGCGATAATAAAACTGAGAGCGATAATAGGATTTTGAAAAAGTGATAGTAGCATCTTGATATTAATTAAAAAATAGTGTAAAATACTAAAGCATTAGAGATTAAAGAATTAAATTAGTCGTAAAAATGATAAAAACCTATCAAAAAAACAGAAGTTGTGTAGTTTGCGGAAAGCAAACTGTCACTGGTCATAATGTATCACATTCACAAAAAAAGACCAAAAGAAAATTCCATCCAAATATTGTGATCAGTCTTGGTTTTATGAAAAAAAAGAATCAAGGAATTTGCGCAAAGTGCTATAAAACTCAAACAAAAAAGACTAATAAAGCTTAACTGCTTTTATCAATCTTTTATTTTTCGTCGGTAGCGGTTTCTCGCTGTTTTTTCCAGCAATCACTACAGAGTAAATCGTCACCTTTTCCGGTGATTGCAAAAGGTACTCGATCGGTTTTTTTACATTCTCGACAAGTAATGTCGCTAAAAACCTTATCTTTTTTTTCTCCGCTTGTCCCGCCGGATTGTTTGTTTTTTTGACGACAATCTTTACAGCGCATTGGAGCCGAGAATCCTTTTGAATTATAGAACTCTTGTTCTCCGCCAGTAAAGACAAAGTCGTTATTACAATCCTTACATTGGATTATTTTATCTTCCATATTTCTATAATTACATAATTTCTATAAAAAAACAACCGTTTCACACCTACGATGTGTGAAACGGTTGTTTTTGCGTAATTAACCTGAATAATTGTCAATTAGGTGAGATTTTATTTTTGATAGTTCTTGTTGATATTTCTTTCGATCGTTAACAAATTTTTGATATTCTTTTGGTTTAATATCAAGGATATTTTTATAAGAACAAATTTTATATTCATTTGTGATATTGGTGTATTCAGAATATGAACTCCAACCCCATTCTTCCGGTTTATTGCAAAATCCCGCTGAAGTAGGATTTAAATGAATGTATCGAGTTAGATGTAATATTTGTTCATCTGTTTCGATATGAACATTTTTAAACCTACTTTCCCAAAGTGGACCTTTGCGTTTATGAACAAGATTAAAATATTTACTATAACTATTTTCAATCAATCTAAGATAATCAACTATCCCATCATCGATATTCTGTTTTAATAGTAGATGAAAATGGGTTGGCATTAAGCAATAGCTTACGATATCAACTATTTTTGAATTTTCATACATTGAGGATAGATAGTTTTGTTTTAAGTTTGCGCTCAGTCTATTAAAGTACGAATATCTTAAAGTAGGTCTCTCGTATTGGTAATATTTAATTAGCTCTAAAAAACGGTGATAATCAAATTCAGAATTAAAGATTTTAAATTTAGCAATACTCCGGTTAAAAACATGATAGTATTCATCATTAATTAATTCATCTTTCCTCATATGATTAGTATATCACAACCAAATCACACATCGTAGGTGTGATATGGTAGTTTGGTGATTTGTATTAAGATTATTTTTGTTTTAACTTGTTTAATTAATTATTGATACTACAATAATTAATATGGATTCAGCTCAAATAATAGATAAAATAATTAAAAATGATTTTCATTCGTTTTTAATTGAATCGAAACAGGGGGGTAGCGAAATAATTGATAAAATAAAGCTCGAAACAAAATTGGCGATCGGGGACTGTTTTGAAGTTATTGATAGAAATATTACCATCAAAGATATTCGAAATCTCGAAAAATGGGCGCAGATTTATCCATCCGGAGTAGGGAAATTAGCAATTTTAGATTATGAAAAATTGTCACTCACTGCTTCCCATGCTTTTTTAAAACTGCTCGAAGAACCTCCCGAATATTTGAAAATTATCTTGATTTGCTCGGACAGAAAACAAGTTCTCGCTACAATTCAATCTCGCTGCCAGCTCTATTCGATCGACAATTTTAATCAAATTAATTTAATTAACTTTGGAGAATTTGGAGATTGGGAGAAGACAATTAATTTATCTCTTAAAGAACAGTTTGATTTAACTTTAAAACTTTCAAAAAGAGATGATCTGGTTTCAATAGTTGACAACTGGATTATAAGTGCTAACAATAAAGTAGGGGAAGAAAAATATATTTGGTTAGCTAAACTTCTAGAGGTAAAAAAAAGATTAGTCAGCGCCAATATAAACAAAAGAATTTTACTTGATAATTTATTTTTAAGTTTAAATTAATCTATGTATCTCAATATTATTATTCTAATTTCAGCCGCAATTGTTTTTATTATCGTGGCACGAAAATTGCCAACCGGCTGGCTAGCTGAAAGAACTCCAAAATTTACTTGGAAAAATACTTTTAATCTTTTTGGCAAAATCAAGGATTATATTGCTTTTCAGAAAGAAAAACGTTTAGCAAAAAAAAGACAGGTCATTAATCTAAGCGATGAAAAAGTTGAAGAAAAAGTAGATTTTAAACGGCAGGAAAAAGCGGTTGAAGAGGTTTTGGCTGATAAAGAAATTAGCTATGAAGATAAAATGGCAAAAGCAGATGATCTGCTACAACGGGGAAGTGTTATTTTAGCGGAAGAATTATATCGAGAACTTTTAGAAATTAGCTCAACCGACCCGAAGCTTTACAATCGTTTGGGAATTATTGCACTTGAAAATCAAAAATTTACTGAAGCCAAAGAATTTTTTACTCAATCACTCAATTTTGGTACAAATAATTCAGCTCGTTTATACAATTTAGCCTTAGCTAATATTGGATTAGAGGATTATAAAAAAGCCAAAGAAGCGGTCTCAAAAGCAGTTCAACTCGAACCGGGTAATCAAAAATATCAAGATCTTTTAGAAGAGCTCAGAAACAAACTTAAATAAATTTGCCTTTTCCGCAACCTCCGGGGTTGCGGAAAAATGGTTAAGGAATAAATAAAAAAACACCCCCGCTTTATTTAAAGCTTTAACGAAGCTCGAAAACTCGATCGCTTCGTCTTTATTTTCATTTTTTTGATAATAAATACCGAGCCCACCGACTTCCAATTCGTCAATGGATTCAGTCTGTCCGACCGAACGGACAATATATTCTGAAGTTTGCGTAGTATTATCTACAAACTTGAAAACTATTCCAATCGTTGATCGGGATTTTTCAATATCTAATCCGTAAATTCCCCATAGGGAAAATTTTATTAGAGCAAAAAGCTCAAAATCTTTCCGAGTTTTTAACGAATAAATTGTACAAAAAAGTTCATAATCTTCCCGCTCAATCGTTTTAGAAGCGGGGAGGGTTGATTGATTAACTTCAATATTATTTCTCATTTCTTTTCTTTCGGCAGTTTCTTGCCGAATTTCATTAACATTTTGGACTGTCTTGAAGCCCAGATTTATCAAGGTTTTTTCGATCAAATATCGGGAGCTGTCTTCAATTACATTCCCTCGGAAATTTCCCGAAAAATCAATTTTTTTGAGATAAATTCTTTTTTTATCATCTTTTTGAAAGTTAGAGTATTGAAGATCAAACGAACCTTCGTTTAACCTCGTA
>LBRB01000007.1 GCA_000991185.1 Berkelbacteria bacterium GW2011_GWA2_35_9
GCGTCAGCTTTAATCTTTAATTTAGTCCGTTCAATTATTTTTTCCATTTCTTTTGGTTGAAGTGGGTTTAAAATAAATACTCGGCATCTCGAAAGTAATGGTGCGATAATTTCAAAACTTGGATTTTCTGTTGTTGCTCCGATCAATGTAATTTCTCCTGATTCAACAAATGGCAATAAAAAGTCCTGTTGAGCTTTGTTAAAGCGATGTATTTCATCTAAAAATAATACTTTAGCTTTGTTCTCTTGAGTTTGAAATCTAACTATTTTTCTAATATCTTCTTTTCCTGATGAAACAGCTGAAAGTTCAAAATACTCCACATTCAACGCATTAGCGTAAATTCTAGCTAAAGTAGTTTTACCAACCCCTGGAGGTCCCCAAAAAATAAATGAGAACAAATGCTGGTTCTCTAACGCAGTTCTAATAGGTTTTCCTTTTCCAACTAAATGAGATTGCCCAATAAATTCGGACAATTTTTTAGGTCTAATCGTTGATGCTAAGGGTTCCACATTCAGAGTATACTCTGAGCAATAGACTATTTCAATTGATGTTCCAGTAAGATCTTTTTTTCGATGGAGGCAATCAATTTTTTGGTTTGAATTGCCACATCAGCCGAAACCGAGACTGAGGTTGCTCCATGTCGAACCATAAAATCAACAATTTCCGGATAGGTCGAGGCGGCATTGCCACAAATCGAAACTGTTTTGTGGTAAAGTTTACAAACATTAATCACCCTTGCCATCGCCATCAGTACGGCTGGATCTCGTTCGTCATATTGCTGGGATAATTTTTCGTTATCCCGATCAACGCCCAAAATCAATTGGGTTAAATCGTTCGTACCGATTGAAACACCATCAATTTCACATTGGCAAAATTTGTCTATTAAAAGCACTGTCGAAGGCACTTCAACCATAATCCAAATTTTAAAATCTTTTGATCGTTCTAGCCCACATTCTTTCATTATTCCAAGTGTTTTATTTAGCTCATCAATCGTTCTTACAAACGGAATCATAATATGCACATTTTTTAAATTGAATTTTTCCCGAACCCGCTTTAAAGCTTCAATTTCAAGCTTAAACACTTCTGGATTAGTTACATAACGATTGGCACCTCGAAAACCAATCATCGGATTCTCTTCTTTGGGTTCAAATTTTTCCCCACCGGTCAATCCGCTATATTCATTCGTTTTAAAATCGGTTGTACGATAGATAACCGGTCTTGGATCCGACTCCATCAACTGGTAATTTACTGGCTTCTTTAGCTCCGGTCGGCTCAGCTAGATTGAGATAAACTTTTGTTCCTGTAACCGGCACTGCATCTCGCAACGACGCAATATCGTTCGGTGTCGAAATTTGCGATTCAACAATATGCTCATCTCGAATATTTTTGCTCGCAATTTTGCCACGGTAAATATAGCCACGGGCACCATCAACCGTGATTTCCTCGCCATCTTTTAATTGATGAGTCGCTTGACCAGTTCCAACAACCGCTGGTTTGCCTAATTCTCTTGAAACAATGGCTGCGTGCGAAGTCATTCCACCGCTATCGGTTACAATCGCTGTCGCTCTTTTCATCGCCGGCACATAAGATGGATTAGTCATTTCAGCTACCAAGATATCACCAACTTGGATATTATTATTTTCAGCTGGAGAATGAATAATTTTAACTTTTCCGGTTACAATCCCGATTGAAGCTGGGATACCTTTTAATAATGGTTCAACCGAACTGGCATTTTTATTCTCTATAACTTCAGTGTCTGGTTTTGTCTCAGCCTTTTTCTTTAAAGTTGTAATCGGTCGAGATTGAACAAAAAACAATTGACTCGACTGAATTGCCCATTCAGTGTCCTGCGGAAAATGGTAATAATTTTCAATTTTTAGACCCAATCGGGCAAGTTGCAATATTTCTTCACTACTAATTTTTTGAGTCGCTTGTTCAGTTACAGTCAAATTGAGATGAACATTTTTTCCAGTTACTGAGTCATAAACCATCTTCCAAGCTTGTTTGGCAATATGTTGTTCTTTAATTCTAAGCGACGCTTTATCAATAATATACTGATCCGGATTGACCGAGCCAGACACAATCGTTTCACCCAAACCTAATCCGGCTTCAATCACCAATTCATCGTCATTACTAGTTAATGGATTGACAGTAAATAATATACCTGATTTATCGGCTTGTACCATTTGCTGGACCGGCGAAGCCAGTGCCACCTGAAAATGATCAAAATGGTTTATTGACCTATAATAGATAGCCCTAGCCTCGAAAAGTGATGCAAATGCTTTTTGCACATTTACCACTACTTGTTCTGCTCCAGTTACATTTAAAAAAGTTTTTTGCTGACCAGCAAAGGATGCACTCGGTAAATCTTCCGCTGTTGCCGATGAACGAATTGCTACCAATTTTGAAGTTGATCGTGCCACCAACGCTTCGTAAGCATTTTTGATTTCAGTTACCAAAATTTCTGACATTTTCCCTGACAATATCAAGTTTTGAATTTCCAAAGCTTTTTTGCTCAAAATGTCTGATTTTTCAACATCTAAATCGGATAAAATCTTCTTTATTTTTGGGACTAAATTATTGTCTTTTAGAAACTGTCGATAAGCGCTCGATGTTACCACAAAACCGTTTGGTACAGGAATACCTGCTTTAATCAATTCGCCTAGATTTGCACCTTTCCCTCCAACCTCAGCAATATCTTGACGAGACACATCTCTAAACCATAAAATGTTGATAAATCCCCCCTCTCCGTGATCCGCCCAGGGCGGATCCGGAAGTCCACCGATAGTGAAATCTACTTGCAGATTTCTTAAATTAAGAATACTGCAAGAGATTGAACGCTGGTGGACAGTTAATAATTACAAATTTTAAATTTACAATCAATTTTCAATGACAAAATTTAAAATTAAATCATTTGAAATTGAAATAAAATTTATAATTTAAAATTTAAAATTTACTTCTTAACTTTCTCCTTTATCTCCTCAAATACCTTCTTCATAATATCTGGATGGTCGGCTAAAAACTGCCGAGCTGAGTCTTTCCCTTGCCCAATTTTCTCTTCTCCATAATTATACCACGCACCGCTCTTTGTTACCACTTCATTAATTACACCGAGATCTAAAATTTCACCTTCTTTCGAAACCCCTTTTCCATACATAATATCAAATTCTGCCGATTTAAAAGGTGGAGCGACTTTGTTTTTTACCACTTTAGCTCGAACTCGATTACCGATAAATTCATCTCCAGCTTTCAGCGATTCAATTTTACGAATTTCAATTCGAATCGAACAATAAAACTTTAACGCCATTCCACCAGTTGTTGTTTCTGGATTGCCAAACATTACCCCAATTTTCATACGAATTTGGTTAATAAATATCACAATCGTTTTCGACTTACTGACCACCGCCGTTAATTTTCTCAATGCTTGGCTCATTAGTCGTGCCTGTAAACCCATATGTGAATCACCCATATCACCTTCAAGCTCTGCCTTTGGAACCAGTGCGGCAACAGAATCAATCACAATCACATCAAGCGCATTGGAACGAACTAAAGTCTCGCATATTTCTAGCGCTTGTTCGCCCGAATCCGGTTGTGAAATTAATAATTCGTCAACATTAACTCCGATATTTTTAGCATATTCCGGATCAAACGCATGTTCGGCATCAATGAAAGCGCCCAAACCACCTTCTTTTTGCGCTTGAGCAATCGTCGTCAAAGCTAAGGTTGTTTTGCCGGAACTTTCTGGTCCATAGATCTCAACGATTCTGCCTCTTGGCAAACCGCCAACACCGAGCGCTAAATCCATCGAAAGCGAACCAGAAGAAATAACGCTCACCTTCAACTTATCCATCTCGCCATATTTCATTATGGCTCCTTCGCCAAAATCTTTTTCAATCTGCGACAAAGCCGCTTTTAACGATGTTGGATTAACCTTGTTTTTTTTCATAATTTTCCTTCGTAAAAATTAATATTAAATCTATAATACTACAATAACACATAATAATATTTATTGAACACTAATCTCGATAAATATTAAAAATTCAAAATTAATATCTCAGAATTAAGAATCTAATCCAAAATTAATAATTAAATTTGATTCTTAATTTTTAATTGTGATTTTGAATTCTGGATTCTAAATTATGAATTAGATTGTAGTAGTCGTAGTCGTGGTTTCCGTATTTTCTTTTTTCAGAACTTTAATATTTTTGGTAGTTTTTTTGTCAAAACGGTTAGTAGCGACAATTTCAATACTATTTAAACCTGCTTTCAGGCTAATTTCCTGAGTAAATTTGCCTGAACTATCAAAATTAATGGCTTGATCATCAATTTTTAAATTGGCATCAACATCCGTCTCTCCAGTAATATTTATTTTATATTCATCGGTCGTAATTTCAGATAGCGGGGAAGTAATTTCTAATTTCGGAGGGGCGGAAATTAGACTAATTTGGTAATAGAAATATCCCAGCAAAAGTAATCCTGCTAAAATTCCTAGCGCTATTAAAAAAGTTTTCGGTGTAACTGAAAAAAATGCCGTACCGATTTTTTCTCGAAAAAATACTTCTTCATCTTCCTTGAGCGCAAATTCGCTTTCGAATATTCGATTAACTCGATTGTACTCTAAACCCAGCACTTCGCAATATTTTTTACAAAACCCCAACGCATAAACTTTACCCGGAAAAACTGAAAAATCGCCATTTTCGAGGGCGATTAAATACTTTTTTCGGATATTGGTTTTTTCTTCAATGTCTGAAAGAGACAACTTTTTTTTACTCCGGGTTGAATGGAGTAATTTACCTAAATTACTATTGGTCAGGATGACTTTGGTTTTGAACATTGTTGTCTTGATTTATTTTTGGCTCCTCACTTGTCCGATCCGTTTGTGTATGTGGACGAATTGGTGGTTGTGGAGAATAATTAGTAGTCGAGGTCGGCTCGTGGGCGACTCTTTCGGTCGTAGCAATAACATCTCTTGGCTTAGAACCTTCCTGTTGTCCAACAATACCATTTTCCTCAAGTATGTCAAGCAATCTTGCCGCTCTTGCGTAACCGATTCGCAATCGTCTTTGCAAAAGAGATGCTGACGCTTTGTCCGCTTGAATAACAATATTTTTCGCCTCTTCGTATAGCTCGTCGTCAATATCAACCCCGCTCGGGGTACTACCGTATTTAGACGGAGTTCGGTAATTAACTATCTCTTCAACGTAGCTCGATTGACCTTGACTGCGCATAAAATCGGTAATATTGCGGATATCTTTTTCGCTCACAAAAACACCTTGTATTCTTTTTGGTTTGCCAAATTCATTAGAAATAAATAGCATATCTCCGTTGCCTAACAATTTTTCTGAACCGGCTTGATCGAGTATGGTTCTTGAGTCAACTTGGCTAGCAACTGCAAATCCAATTCGGCTGGTAATATTAGCTTTAATTAAACCGGTGATGACATTAACCGACGGTCGTTGAGTTGCTACAATTAAATGAATTCCGACCGCTCGTGCCATTTGAGCGATTCGCACAATTGCTGACTCAACTTCATTTGCCGACTGAACCATCAAGTCGGCTAACTCATCGATTATAACCACAATATAAGGCATTTTTTGAGCCGGGCTAGATTGATTATATTCAACAATATTTCGTTTATGATTTTCTGATAGTATATGGTATCTTTTTTCCATTTCGTTGACCGCCCACTTGAGCGCATTAACCGTTTTGTCCGGTTCAGTAATAACTGGACAAAGCAAATGAGGTATTTCGTTATACATCGAAAATTCGACTCTTTTTGGATCAACTAAAAGTAATTTCATATCGTTGGGCGAGTTTTGGTATAAGAGCGCTAAAATAATTGAGTTGATACAGACCGACTTGCCTGAACCAGTTGCCCCAGCGATTAAAAGATGAGGCATTTTATGTAAATCTACAATAATTGGGATGCCCGCTACATCTCGCCCTAATGGAATCGTGCCACCACTCTTGCTTTCTGAATACTCTTTAGATTCAAGTATTTCCCGCAAGGTAACGACCGCCGAAATTTTATTCGGAATTTCCACACCCACCGCCGCTTTGCCAGGGATAGGTGCTTCAATACGAATTGGGTGAGCCGCCAACGCTAAAGCCAAATCGTTACTCCGGGCGGTAATTTGATTAAGCTTTACCCCATCGTGGGGCTTGAGAGTATATTGGGTTACGGTTGGACCAATATTGACATCGCCCATCGCCACCGAAATACTGAAATCTTTTAACGACTTCTGAATTATTTCAACATTTTTTTGAATATTTCCGGCGGAGGCTTTAGTATTTGAAGTCTGTAAAATATCAGTGGTAGGAAAAGTCCAAGCGCCATCGAATGAATTTCTTGCCTGATTGCCATCCCCAACCGTTCCAACGACTGGCACTTTTTCGTCATTACTTTTTTTCGAAATTTTCTGCCAAACTGTTTCAAAAACTGAGACTTTTGCTTCTTTTTCCGGCTCTTTTTCATCTCCACTTCGATTGAAAATCCAAGCAAAAATTTGTTTCAAACTTTTTCCAGTCGCCAAAACTAGACAAATAATATTTAAGCCAACTAAAATCAGATAACCGCCAATTTCACCAAACAGACTTAAAAAATATTCAGAAAATCCAATTCCGATTGACCCGCCCCTAGTAAGAAAACAAAAATTAATGGCACAATAAATCCCGAAATACCAAAAAAACTGATAATCAATTCGATGGTTGAATTACCAAATTCGCCCCCTAAATTAAAGAGAGCCAGGGCTGATAAAATTCCAACAATAAAAAAGATGATGGCAAATATCTCTCGACTAGTTTGAGGATCAACCGTCCAATCAAATTTTTTTGCCCAACCCTTATCGTTATGTTTAGTGTATTTTCTTTTTCTTGCCATAACAAAAAATACTTATTAACTTTTAAATATATTATAACATAATCTTGAGATTGTTAAACTAATAACAGATTTACTTTTAATACAATTAAGAATTAAGATCTCATAATTCATAATCAAATTTAGAATTTAGAATTTAGAATCAATGATTATTAATTTTGGATTAGATTCTTAATTCTGAGATATTAATTTTGAATTTGCTGACTTAATTATGCTAATTAACCAGATAAGATAAATATTATTAGTTAATCGTCACAAATGATATAATAAGAGCATGCTCGATATTTCAGGACAATTATCGTCAATCAATCGTGCCCAAGAAGAGAGTATTACTCAGACTTTGGCACGCAATTTTAGTGTTCAATATGTCAATCTAATTAACTATCAAATCGCCGATCATGTTCTCTCTTTATTTAATGAAGATGAAGCTAAAATCAATCAAATTGCTCCTTATATGAAAGTTGGCAGTACGATTTGGTGCGCCACGCCAAATTTGCTCAACGAAACCCAAGAAACTTTTCTTAAACAAAAGGGGGACTTACTCAAAGTTGGCTTTAAAAAAGCCTTGTGTAGTCAAACTTCGTTTGAGTATTGTCTAAGCCTCTACCAAAAAATAGAAAAAAATCGTTCCGAAAAAGCTGAAAAAGCTAAGCTTAAAGAGATGAGTGATTGGGCAAATGTCGTTCATACTTTAGAAGATATATCCAGCCAAATTACTAAAGTTTCGACCACTGAAATGATCGATTTGATTTTAGCCGGCGCAGTTAATTTAGATGCTTCCGACATTCACATTGAGCCAGCCAATGGATCAGTTCGGCTTCGTTATCGTTTGGATGGAGTTCTAAAAGATATTAGTGATATTACTAATATTCAGTATAAAGCCGTTCTGGCACGGGTTAAAAACTTATCTCGCCTCAAGCTCGATATTGCTAATCAACCTCAAGACGGACGTTTTGAAAAAAAAGTCGGTGAGCACACAATTGATGTTCGTGTTTCTGTTTTACCAACTGCATATGGAGAAGCGGTTGTAATGAGAATTCTGCTCGAAGATACTCGGCTTTTAAATCTTGATGAATTAGGATTTAATTCAGAGGCAATGAAATTAATTAATGAAGCGATATTAGCTCCCAATGGTTTGATTTTAAACACTGGTCCAACTGGCTCTGGAAAAACGACTACTCTCTATTCAATCTTGAATAAATTGAATAAACCAGAAGTCAAAATTATTACGATTGAAGATCCGATCGAATACCGAATCAAAGGCATTGATCAAACTCAGGTTAATCTATCCGCTAATTATACATTTGCTTCAGCGCTAAGATCGGTCGTCCGACAAGATCCAGATATAATTATGGTTGGGGAAATTCGTGACAATGATACTGCCGATATTGCTCTTCACGCTTCAATTACAGGACATTTAGTTCTTTCAACATTGCACACCAACACCGCCGCCGCCGCTATCCCGAGAATGTTAAATATGAATGCCGCCCCTTATTTATTAGCCGGTTCGATCAATTTAATTATCGCCCAAAGATTGGTTAGAAAAATCTGTACAGTTTGTCAAAATGACGAAATTAAAAAACCACAGTGTAAAAACTGCGGAGGAACTGGCTATAAAGGGCGATTGCCAATTATCGAAGCGCTTAAGCCCACCAAAGATTTTAACGACCTAATTGTCAGAAAAGCCACCTTGGAAGAATTCCAAACAAAAGCCAAACAAATCGGTATGAAAACAATGTTTGAAGATGGTATGGAAAAAGTCAAACTCGGTCTAACAAGCGAAGCGGAAGTGAGAAGAGTAACGATGCAGTAATAATTTTAAATTAATATTATTGACCATGCAACACACTGTCGTTCCGAGAATATAGTATGTCATTCCGAGCGAAGCCGAGGAATCTCTTGATTGTATTTTTAAGGGATCCCTCCATTACAGCCGGGATGACATCAGTTATTTCGGGATGACGGCAGTTATTATTGTTATCCCGATGACAAAATTTGTTATTTTTAGGTTAATTAGAAATTAGAAATCAATATTAGCTTCTGTATCCAAATGCATTAAGAATATAAGTTCCAATTGCCCAAGAAGCGAGTACTATAAAAATTCCAATTATGGCATCAATCATCATTTTCTTGCCTTTGCCGGTTTGTTCTTCATTACCCGATCCAACCAAATAAGTAATTCCACCGATTAGCAACATAAGCACAAATATTGCTCCAGCGATCGCAATTATAAAGTTAAAAATAAACTCAATAATATTAGCTAGATTGCCACCAGCATTACTAACTCCACCCGATTCTGAAAATTTTTCCGGTACATTCTCCGGTCGATTAGGAAAAACATTAAAGTCGTTAAAAGCCAGTACTTTCTCAACTAACAACAAATTAATTAAATTATAAATCATTATTTATATTTTATCACAATTTTATATTTTTGGTGCTTGATACTCGAAAGAAACAAGAATGTAAGTACCGATAGCCCAAGAAATCAAAACAATAAAAATCCCAATCACTGCATCGATCATCATTTTTTTGCCCTTGCCAGTTTGTTCATCATTCCCAGCACCTGTCAAATAGGTTACTCCACCCACAAGCAACATTATAACAAAAATACCCCCCGAAATAGCAATGGTAAATGTGAAAACAAATCCTATTATCTTTGAAAGATTTTCACTACTGTTTGAGCTTACAAACGCAGACGGTACACCTTTTGGAGCAGAGTTTGGCAACACATCAATCGCTAAAGCACGATCTACCAAAAACAGATTCAATAGCTTGAGTATCATAAATAAGCTTATTTAATTTTTATCAATTATTTTTAACTAACTGAATAACCAAAAGCGTTGAGGATGTAGGTACCGATTGCCCAGGCTGCCAAAACAACCACTAATCCGATTATCGAATCGATCATCAACTTCTTGGACTTATTAACCTGTTCTTCGTTCCCAGCTCCAGTCAAGTAGGTGATACCACCCACCATTAACAGAATTACAAAAATTACCGCCGCTACGCCAATTACAAAGTTAAATAGAGTTGCAATTGTCGTTGGTAAATCTTTAAACTTTCCGCCGGTATTAATATTAGAACCGGATGGCACAGGGTTATCAAAACCTGATCCCGGACTAGCCGCTAACGCTTGATTAACTAATGCGTAAATTTTTTCCACACCTCCTCCTTATAGAAGTTATTATTTAAATTACTTACTTATATTTTATAATACTGGTTATGCTTTTGCAATGTCAAGTTGTTTAATCGACAAGGCAATTCGTCCTCGTTCTTTATCCACACCAACAACTTTGACTTTTACAGTTTGACCAATTTTAAGTTGCGATGAAACGCTAGGCACTCTAAAATTGGCAATTTCAGAAATGTGAATCATGCCCGATTTTCCTGGCAACACCTCAGCAATTGCGCCAATCTCGGCGCCACTATTGCGATCTTTGATAATTTCTTCGATCTTTACATCATAAATCTCGCCAACTTCAACTGTTTTGAGTAAATTTTCAATCGTTGTTTTAGCGTATTTAGTTGCTTCCGGTGAATTTGAAGTTATCATTACTAAACCGCTATCATCAATATCAACTGAAATTATTTCCTTGCCACCAGCATCTTCGACAATTTTACGAATTACTTTTCCGCCCGGTCCTATTAATTCAGCAATTCGGGTTGGATCAATAATTATTTTTTCAATTCGTGGAGCGTATGGGCTTAATTCCTCTCGGTGGTTTGGCAATACGGCAGTAATTTTTTCAAGTATTTCGAGCCGAGCTTTTTTAGCCGCCTCAAACGCTTTTTCAACAATCGGGTAGGTTAAACCTTTCAATTTTGTATCCATCTGAACAGCGGTAATTCCATCTTTAGTACCGGCGACTTTGAAATCCATATCACCAGCAAAATCTTCAATTCCAGCAATATCGGTCAAAATTATAAAATCTTCGCTTGGTTGTGTGTTAAAATCTTCCGGGGTGACTAAACCAATCGCAATTCCAGCAACTGGTTTGGATAAAGGCACGCCAGCATCTAATAAAGCTAAAGTCGAACCACAAGTCGCTGCCATTGAAGACGAACCGTTGGATGCCATAATTTCACTCACAACCCGAATTGTGTAAGGAAAATCTTCCTTGCTTGGCAAAACTGGAATTAATGCTTTTTCCGCTAATGCGCCGTGTCCTATTTCCCTACGGGAAGTTGAGCGCATTTGACGAATTTCACCGGTTGAAAAAGGTGGAAAATTGTAGTGATGCATATACCGTTTGGTTCCTTCTTCCTCCATCGTTTCGATCGTTTGTTCGTCCTCTGGAGCTCCCAAAGTTACGATCGATAATGATTGTGTTTGCCCACGACTAAAAAGTCCTGATCCGTGCGTTCGAGGCAATAGACCAACTTCAATATCGATCGGTCGAATTTCGTCCAATTTTCTGCCGTCTGGTCGCACACCTTTGGTCAAGATTGTTTTTCTAATCTCTTTCTCAACTAATTTTGAAAAACTTTCTTTCAAATTAACTTGTTTGTAATTACCTTCAAAATTATCTAGCACCGATTGCTCAAACTCGTTCAACTTGGCTTCTCTCTTGTCCTTGTCTTTTTCGGTCATTACTTCTTCCAATTTCTTGCCAAGAAAATCCTTGATCTCTTTTTCCATCTCGACTAGTTCTTCTTTTGTTTCAAGAATAAATTCGGCTTTTTTCTCTAGCTGAGTTTGAATATCAAGAATTTTTTTAATTTCAGTATGAGCTAATTTAATGCCTTCGATAACATCTTTTTCGCTGGCTTCCTTACCCTCAACTTCTAGCATCATTACTCGTTCTTGAGTCGCTGAAACCAAAATATCCATTTCAAAATTGTCAGCTTGACTATCATCCGGACAAATAACAATTTTGCCATCAATTTTTGCAACTCTCGCTGAACCAATCGGTCCTTCGAATGGCAAGCCAGTTTGCATTAACGCCGCTGAAGTCGCAATCGTTCCCAACACCGCTGTGTTGTGAATTCCATCGTACGATAATACCGTAACTACAATTTGAATTTCATTTCTTAAAGATTTAGGGAAAAGGGGACGAATTGGTCGATCGATTTGGCGTGCCGACAAGACTGCTTTGTCTGACGGTTTGCCCTCTCTTTTTATATAACGAGAACCGGATATTTTGCCCGCCGCATAGAACCGCTCTTCATATTCAACTTGCAATGGTAAATAATCAATATCGTCATTAGCTTCGAAATTAGCCGTAACGGTTGAAAGAACCACCGTCTCTCCCCAAGTTGCGACCACGGAGGCGGTAGCTAAATTGGCAATTTTGCCAGTTTCAAGCATTAGATCACTATCACCAAATTTTATTTTGACACTTTTAGTTTTTTCTATCATTTTCTTAGTCCCAATTCTTCTATTAATTTTTGATATTTTTCAGCTTCTTTTTGTTTTAAATAATTGAGCAATCTTCGTCTTTTCCCCACCATCATTAAAAGACCTCTTTTTGAGTCGTAGTCTTTACCGTGCTTCTTTAAATGCTTAGCTAGATACTCAATCTTTTCTGAAAGATTAGCCACTTGCACTTCAGTTGAACCAGTATCATTTTTGTGGGCTTGGTATTTTTTAATTAAATCTTTAGCCTTAACTTTAACTTTAGCAACTTTTGGTTTAACAACCGGCTTAACCGCAGTTTTTTTAGTTAAATTTTTTGTCTTTGCCGTTTTTTTAGTTTTTGTCTTTGCCATAGAAAAAATAACAATTTATTATTTATAACTTCAATTAGCGTACCAGAAAAAATAAAATGTGTCAAATAATTTCAATAATTCAAAATTTAGAATCCAGAATTCATAATCTAATCCAAAATTAATAATCATTGTTTTGCGTCATCCTCGAGCCGATGTGAGTATCTCGAACATCGACATCGGGGATCCAGATAAAAAATACTGGATTCCCGTCTTCACGGGAATGACATGAGATCTGAATTCTAAATTAGATTCTGAGATCTGAGATATTAATTTTGAATTGATTTTACAGATTATAATCAACATTCGTCTTAAACCCAAACCGGCTGATCGGAAAGAGAATAAAACGAGTTCTGCCGATTAAATAGTTTTTTGGAACAGGACCAAAAAAACGAGAATCATTCGAATTTGGTCGATTGTCTCCGCAAGTAAAATATTCGTCCTCGCCCAAAAACACTTTTTGATCCAAACCGCTATCAATCTCAGCGTCCAGATAGGCTTCAATTAACAGTTGCGAATTAATAAAGATGGCGCCATTTTTTACCTCCACCGTTTCCCCCGGAAGACCAATTACTCGTTTGACAAACTTTCTTTTATCCGGATCGCCGGGAAATTTCAAAACTACAATATCGCCTCGATTGGGATTTGAAGTCAAATAAGCAATTTTGTTGACCAACATAAAATCGTTAGTCGCCAAATTCGGGTCCATCGATGGACCGTCAACGATAAAAATTGTCGCAATAAAAATATGTATTACAATTAACCCAACTATAGACCAAATAATCCAACGAGCTAATGCGTAAGTATAACTCAAAACATACTGAATTGTGTTAGTGTGATAAGGTCGAAACATTTAATTAGCTAACTTTAATATATCTCGTCTTGGTTTTCTCTAGCTTCGGCAAAGTAATAATTAATATTCCGTTTTTTATTTCCGCCTTGCCTTCATCTGAATCAACTTTTATCGGCAGTAAATAGGTGCGTGAAAACTGTCCCCAATAACACTCTTGTGCAAAATAGTTATCTTGTGAAATTTCTTGATCGACTTTTCGATGCCCTTTAATCGTGACTACATCATCGGTCAAACCAATTTCTAAATCATCCGCTTCCACTCCAGCTAAAGGTGCTTTGATAATTACATCATCTTCAGTTTGATAGACATCCAGCGCCAATTGCCCCTCCAGCACTTCTTCGCTAATCGGTTCATCCGACATCCAATTGTCATCGATTTTATTGGTCATAATCCCTCCATTTTTTACTTAATTATATTATAGCACAAACAAAAATAATTAAGAATTAAGATCTCAAAATTAAGAACCTAATTTAGAATTTTCAGCCAAAGGCTGATCCGCCTATGGCGGAAGAAACAATGATTATTAATTTTGGATTAGGTTCTGAATTCTGGATTCTTAATTCTGCATTAGAATATCTTACTTAAGTTTTTCCGCTTTCTCCCGATACTCATCAGCCAGTGTTGCATTGCCTTTTTTCTCCATCACATCGCCCAAAAGCTGATAGCTTTTACTATCAATTGGATCGATCTTCAATGCTTTTTGGAGCGCAATTTCAGCTTTGTCTAAATAATTAAATTGAATTTCAAATTTTGTCTCGTCAATTTGCCGTGTTACTGCTTTTTTTTCATCATTGTCATTTTCGCTCAGCTTTAAATAAGTTTCAGCCAAAAAATAATACCCATCTCGAAAAGTTTTATTTTCACTGACAATTCTTTCTAAAATTACTCCTGCCTCTAAATATTTTTCATCTCCGTAATATTCCAACGCTTTATCCAATAATTCTTTTAATGTTGTGGTTTTAGCTAAAAAATCTTTAACTTCTTGATCGTCGGTAGTCTCGGTATAAATATTGGCTGGAAAAACAATTTGATACTCTTTTTTCTCCTTACTTGGTAAGCTCGAACGCCAATAAAAAAATAGCCCTATCGCTAAAACTAATAACAAAATCTTTAATTTTGATTCTCTTTTTTCGAGCAAAATTTTATCTTATTTTTTGGTAGACTGTATAAATTTTATACCAAAACGGCTTGAGGATCAAATCTCTCGCTTTGGGATAATTAATCAATTTTCCTTCCGGCGCAAATCCCAGTTTAAACTTGGTGATCCCATACCAACTATGCTTTTCATCCGCCAACAATTCATCGTCGCTAGCTGTTTTTACACCGAAAAAATCGTACTTTTTTTGCTTGACTTCACGACAATCTTTGATCATTTGCCATTGCAATAAATAGGGCGCCATTAAATTTTTCTGTTGATCCGACGATGCGCCGTGTAAATAGTAGCTAATTTTATTTTCAAAATCGTGATAGACAATCGCTCCAGCTAAATAATTGTTTTCGAATTTAGCTAAATAAACATCGAGTCGGTGGTATTGATTGTGCAATACTGCATACATAGCTTGATAATATTTTAAACTGTGAAATTTGGCTTTATCTCTCATCTCTGTCTCTTTGACTTGCTGATAAAATATTTCAACCCCTTGATCTGGATTTTTGATAATTTCAATCCCTTTTTTACTAGCTAAACGAATATTATAGCGAGTTTTCTGTTTCATCGAGTTAAGCAATTCGTCTTCGGATTTTGTCAAGTCTAAAACTAAAGTCTGTTGCGGATGAACATTTTTCGATGAAACAATTTTATATTTTATTTTTTCCCAATCAAAATTTTCGGTCGGCTCAAGCTTTAAAAAAATGGCGCCGTTTTCTTGAGCATCTTGAATAATAGTTTTAATTTTAGTTTGATCTTTTTCCTCAAACGCCGGCACTAAACCCCAGGATAAACCTTTTTTCAGCGGAAAATAGATTATAATTTGATCGCCAAAACGACTGACTTTGCGTCCATACTTTTGCTGAAACTCCTGCCAATAGATAGATTTTAAAAATTGCATTTTTAATTAATTAAGAATTAAGATCTCAACCATTCACACTATGTCATTCCGGACTTGATCCGGAATCCAGTATTTAGCATATGGATCCCCGATCTTGAATTTCATTCAAGTCGAGGATGACATTCAGTTTATAATTTAGAATTTAATATTTTGAATTTGTTTAGTATTTAGGATTTAGTATTTAGAATTTTTTGTATTGCATTTTTTACAATCTCTCTCTCCCCAAACTCCACCAATTTAAAGCCTTTTTTTGTTCCGTCGCTGACCGCCATAATCTCTTCGTGCCCTTTGCCTGTTATCAAAACAACGTCGTCTTTTTCAGCCGTTTGGATGGCTTTTTCAATCGCTTTTTTTCGATCAACAATAATTTCATAATCAGAAAATATTTTTGGTATGCCAGTCGCTATTTCGTCAATAATTTGTTCTGGTTTTTCATGATACGGATCTTCGTTAGTCAAAATTATTTTATCCGCAAATTGCGATGCAATTTTAGCCAACATCGGTCTTTTACCTTTATCCCGAGCGCCAGTGGCACCAAAAATATGAATAATTTTATTTTTTTTCAACGGTACAACTGCGCTATACAACTTCTTGAAAGCGTCGGGTGTATGGGCGTAATCAATTATCACTTTGAAATTTTGTCCGCACTCAATCATTTCCATCCGACCTCGTATATTTTTAAGCTTGAAAATATTTTTTTCAACTATTTTTTTATCAAAACCCAAACTGATTAAAGCCCCTAGCGAAGCCAGCAAATTGGACTGATTAAATTCGCCTAATAATTGATCATTCTTAATTTCACAATTTTTCAAGTTTAAATCCGCTTTGGGATTCTTGATTGAATAAGTAATAATTTTGCGACTTTTTTTGATAAATTTTTTAGCGTTTTCGTCATCTAAGTTAATTACCGCTTTAGTCTTTCGTCTAAATATTTTAAGTTTTGTCTTGAGGTAATTTTTGAATGTTTTATGATAATCCAAATGATCTCGAGTTACATTGGTCAAAATCGCCACATTAATGTGCGTTCCCCAAATCCGTTTTTGATCAATTGCGTGCGATGTCGCTTCAAAGATAAAATATTTACAACCAGATTTAACCGCTTGTCGAGCAATTTTTTGAAACTCCATCGGATCGAGCGCTGTCATTTTGGTTTTATTTTGCCAAGTTTTATTAGCAACTTTAAAATCAATCGTTGTAACCCAAGCGTTTGATTCGCCTAAAAGATCGAGCATTTGTCCAATAAAATTGACAGTTGAAGTTTTTCCGTTGGTTCCGGTCACCGCAATCGTTATCAATTTTCTAGTCGGAAAAGCATAGCGAAAATTAGCGACAACCGCTCGTAGCAAATGGTAGATGTTTTTAATTCTGCGAAGCATAATTAAAAAATTAATAGTTAAGAATTAATAATTAATAATCAAGTTCAAAATTAAGAATGATTTTGGACTCTAAATTGTGATTTTGCATTTTGAATTTTTAATTCTGAATTTAAGATATTTTTTATTTTTGCTGATACAAATGGTAAAAACGGTTCAACTAAATCAAGTAAGCGAGAAAACGCCGTTTGCAAAAACACTATCTTTTCCTCGCTTTCATCCGCTTTAGATTCCTCAATCATCTTATCAGCAAAATCGTGCCAAATAAAATGATAAATTCGTTCTAAAGCTTGTCCAAACCGAAACTGCTCCAAATCCCTCTCCGTCTCTGTTTCTAATTTTTCAATCTTTTCTAGGTATTTTTTGTAAATTGGATTTTTCCCGACGTTAAGTCGGGATCCCGACCGAAGCGTCGGGAGAACTCTGGATTCTGAATTTTGAATTTGCAAATCTATATATCGAGCAATATTATGTAATTTATTGGCAAACTTCCTCCCCGCCACAATATGAACCTCGTTAAATTTTATATCCTGAACCCCAGTATTTAAAAGTGTCAAACCAAAACGGACAGCGTCGGCACCGTATTTATCAATTAATTCAATTGGATCAACACCAGTCCCCAACGATTTACTCATTCTTTTACCCTCTTGATTGTAAATTGTTGGATGAATATAAACTTTTTCAAACGGAATTTCACCGATCAGCTCAACCGACGAAAAAATCATTCTTGAAACCCAAAGATAGATAATATCTCTGGCGGTCGAAAGCACCGTCGTTGGATAATATTTTTCGTCAATCTTTTCTGGATAACCCAAAGTCGCAAACGACCACAACGCCGAACTAAACCAAGTATCCAAAACATCAGTTTCACCCTCAATCGGAATTTTATGTCCCCAAATTAACTGGCGAGAGATACACCAATCCTTAACATTTTCCATCCAGTCCAAATAAACCTTCTCCCACTTTTTCGGCACAAACTGAACCTTACCCGACCTCACCGCCTCCATCCCTAGCTCTTTGAGTGACTTTGAATTCTGATCATTTTTAATTTTTAATTGTGATTTTGCATTTTGCATTTTGCATTTTGCATTTGAATGGTTCATGTCAATAAACCATTGTTTCGATGGCATCGGTTCAATCTCTCTTTCGCACCTGTAACAAACCGACAAATTATGCTCAATTTCTTCAACCTTTTCAATTAAACTTTGTTTCTCTAATTCCTCAATAATCTTCTCTCTGCATTCCTTAATTCCTAAATTCCTAAATTCCTGCATTCCTTCTGTCATTATTTTCCCATACTTATCAATAACTTGAATCGACTCTAATTTCTGCCGTTCGCCAATTTCACTATCCAGCATATCGTGAGCCGGTGTAACTTTAACCGCTCCGGTACCAAATTTCATATCCACCGAACTGTCCGAAACGATCGGAATTTCTCTTCCCGTAATTGGCAAAATAACCGTCTGCCCAATTAAATTTTTATATCTTTCATCTTTCGGATTGACCGCTACCGCGCTGTCTCCAAGCATCGTTTCCGACCTGGTTGTCGCCACAACAATATAATCGTGGTTCGTGGTTCGTGGTTCGTGGTTCTTAGATGATTTTAAATTTTGAACTTGATTCTGAGATCTTAATTCTGAGATCTTAACTGGATATTTAATGTGCCAAAGCTTCGCTTTCTCAGGTCGATATTCCACTTCTAGATCCGACAGCGATGTCTGGCATCTTACACACCAGTTAACGACACGATCGGCTTGATAAATCAATCCTTGATCATAAAAATGTTTGAAAGCAGTCTTGACTGCTTTTTGATAATCGTCATCCATCGTAAAGTGAATTTTAGACCAATCACAAGAAGCTCCAAGTCTTTGGAGTTGATGGATAATCTGATCGCCGTGCTCCTTTTTCCACTCCCAAATGTGTTTCAAAAATTCTTCTTTCGAGATCTCATTTTTTTTGATACCTTTTTTGATGAGCGCTTTTTCAACTTTTGTTTGAGTCGCTATCCCAGCGTGATCAGTACCAACCACCCACTTGACTGGTCGTCCTTTTTGACGATAATAACGAGCTAAAATATCTTGGCAAGTTGTATTTAAAGCATGCCCCATATGGAGCGAACCGGTCACATTTGGCGGGGGAATTACCATTACAAACGGCTTGCCGGTGCCTTTCGGCTCCCACGCATCTTTTTTCGCCCACTCTTTATAAAGTTGTTCCTCGTTCTCTTTAAAATTATACTGCTTTTCCATCTTGCTTTGATTATAGGTCAAATAGGCTATATAGGCAAGATAGGATAATAAATAGGGCTATAGTTAATGTGTCTAGAGGCTAGTTAGGGTTTAGAATTTAGGTTTAGTCAAACTTTTACTTCTACCTTCCACTTCCTAACCAGCTTCTATACCCAACGCCTATCTTATTACTCAGTTACTACTCGCCACCACCTTATCCCAACTCGAAATATTTCTCCTCAAAGAGAGATCTATACCCGCCGATAGGGCAATCATGGTGGCGTTGTCAGTACATAGATTTTTTGGTGAAACCAAAAAATCTGTTCTTGGTTCACAGTTCACAGTTCTTAGTTTTTGATATTTGATTTTTGATATTTGATCTTGCAATGTTTTCCTCAAGAAAACATTGCTGGCGACTCCTCCTGCCAATCCAACTGTTTTAACCTGATATTTCTCGGCTGCTTTCATTGTTTTTACCACCAACACTTCCACAATCGCTTTTTGAGCCTCATAACAGATATATCGTTGCATAATTTTTATGCAACGATTATCCATTTTTCGGAGTTGATAATAGACTGCGGTCTTGAGACCAGAGAAAGAAAAATTGAAATCTTTGGAATTTAACATCGGTCTTGGGAAACTGAATCTTAATTCTAAATTGTGATTCTGAGATCTTAATTCTGAGATCTTAATTTTATCTATATATTCAGTTGCCATCCTGGCAACCTCCACTCCTCCCGGGTACGGCAAATCGAGCATTTTAGAGATCTTGTCAAACGCCTCGCCAGCGGCGTCATCTAAAGTTTCCCCAATAATCTGATAATCGCCTAATTTTTTTGATAGAACTAGATTGGTGTGTCCACCCGAAACCGTCAGGGTAAGCATTGGAAAAAGCTCTTTTTGTGCTTTTCTACTCAAGCCTGTTGGACTGGTTAGCTTCTCGGATAAAACTGATGCCAAATGACCGTGTATGTGATTTACAGGTATAATCGGCTTATAGTACAGGTATGAAAGGGTTTTGGCTGTTTCAACTCCGACCAAAAGAGAACCAAAAAGACCCGGATTGGTGGTTACCGCTATGTAATCAATATGCTTTGAAATAAACTCTTTTATGCTCATTTTTGGGCATTTTAGAACGGTTTGAGCGTCCAAAAGCGCTTTTTTTATCACTGGTATAATCTTGACCGAATGCTCCCGTGCCGCCACTTCTGGCACCACCCCTTGAGTTTTCCGATGCGTCAAAATCTGCGAGTAAACCACTGAAGACAGCACCCTAACCTTCAAATTAGCTCTCGGTTCACCCCAGAGGTTAACCTGAATTACTGAACACGCCGTCTCGTCACAACTTGTTTCGATAGCGAGAATTGTTTTGGTTAACATATCCTACCCAACCTACTCTTTCTTTCTCCGAAAGTCAAGTCTTTTTTTGGTCAAGTTTTCTCTATAACCGCCAGTTTTAATAAACTGGCTTTCAAGTGTTTTTACTAATTTCCCTAACATATAGGTCTCTTGATTAAGTAAAGTTATCATCAGGTTACAAAAAGTCTCGGGCTGAGCGAGAAGCTTCTTGATAAGAATGGGTAAGGTTTTGGAGGTTAGGTAGGCTTGGTAGGTATCAGCAGAAAATCTAATCGCAGATAACCTACGATCGTTTTTTTCCCAAACTTTAAGTTTGTTTCTACTTAGATAGTCTTTGTAATCTTCAAGCAATTCAAAGTAAGACGCTTTTGAAACTGCTATAAGTCTAACTTGCATGTCTGTGCTAATCTCTGAAATTCCCTCGACAATGTTTTGTTTTCCGCTTCTTGACGCTTGTTGCATCTGTTCAACGGTTCGCTTTTCAGCATAATCTTTAAGGTAAGTTTTGCAAAAATAGTCATTAAGGTCAAAGATAACAACGGCTTGTTTGTAAACTATTAAGTTTTCATACGGCAAAGACATATTTGTATTATAACCTACCCAACCTACTTAACCTACTATTCCTATCAAACCTACTTCTTTTTTTATATGAAAAAACCCGCTCAGCATTGCTGACGGGTTGTGTAAATGGATGGGAGGAGAGAGCCAGTCCTGGTCGCTCTCTCCTCCCGTTTTTTTAAGCGCCTCGCTGTCGAGGCGAGGGGGAAGTAAGTTATGCCAGAATGGCTTCCGGCTCCCCGACGACCTCGTCGGGGTTGTTCTGCGCAGAATTCAGTTCCAGGTCGCCGACGATGTCAGCGATGGTCACCGTTAGGTGACCCTCCTTCCCTCTCGGGGAGGAGCCGTTGCCATTCGGCGGGGGCATCTTCTTGATCGACGCACGGAGGCGCTCGACCAAGGACCCACACCTGTCCTTTACTCCAGACTGAAACTCGGCCGGGCGCTCCAGGATCGC
>LBRB01000008.1:0-13917 GCA_000991185.1 Berkelbacteria bacterium GW2011_GWA2_35_9
AACCAAATCTGGATGGAGTCGTTTTTGATAATTAGTATTTTCTGAAAGACATTCTCCATATTTAATCAAATCGTTATTTGCTAATGCATCTGCGCCTCGAACAGCACACTGACGCAAAGGCTCCAAATCATTAAGATTATTTTCATCTTCTTCCATTCTTTTAATAACCATTAAATGTGTATCGGAAGAATCGTGTCTCCCTATAAAAACGGTCACCAATCCCGCTTCTAGTTTTTCTTTCGTTTTCAACGAAAGATTAATTTTTTCAATATCAGTATTTGGATAATCTGTAACTATAATTTTTTGAGCTCCGAGCCCGAAGACTGCAGAGAAATAATCCTGCGTTCCAGTCTGGCGTCTCATAACAGTTTTTTCAACACTAAACGCTTTTTTAACAATAAATTTCTTATCAACTTTGTCTTTTTCTTTATATCTCATTTTTTCAAGAAGATCAAGTAGCCCTCCTGAAACAGTAGCTGATGTTCCCATTGACGCACCAGGCTCTACTGGAGACATGATTAAAATTTCTGTTTCAAAATGCGATAATGACCCAGTCCAAACCTGGGAAAGCGTCGATGCCAATAAGTTTTGATGATCAAAAACATCCTTCCTTAATTCTTCTAAACTAATTGTTAAATCGAAATTAAGATCCATGGCATTAATTACAATTTTCGACAGCATCGATTGTTTTTGTGAAATAATAATATCAATTCCACGAAATGGACCAGAAGATGATCCAAATAGTCTTGTTAAAACTGAAATATTACACACATTTCCGTATTTCGAAAACCAGGTGTCCGTCCACCCGCCTAAATCAAGAATTCTTAATGGATAAATTTCACGATAAATTTTCACTTCCCTATTTAATCTTCCGTACATTTTTTCCTCCTGTCAAGTTGCGAATTACTTTATAAAACATATCATAATTATTAATTTGTGTCAACCATTTTTGTTTTTTGGTTTCTCTTGATAAAATAGAAATTAAGTGGTATTATTTCTTAAGTTAGGGCTGTATAGCTCAGTGGTAGAGCGAGGGATTCATAAACCCTAGGTCGTAGGTTCAATTCCTACTTCAGCCACCATTCGACAAGCTCATGGTTTTCAACTTAATTTTGGACCCGTAGCTCAGGGGTAGAGCAGGAGCCTTTTAAGCTTCGTGTCGTGGGTTCGATTCCCACCGGGTCCTCCAAAAAACACCAAAATATTTTGGTGTTTTTTTGTCGATTTGCTAACTAATGTCTGATTATGATAGATTAAAGATATGAGTGAAGAATTAACCAAACAAGAACAAATAGTATGTGAGTTTAAGTACCTATCTAATCCAGAAAAATTTTGTAGGGTGTCTGAAAGCATTAAATTTAATTCAACTCATGAAATTGAAAGTGCATTAAAAAGTGGTAAAATATTGAACCGAATAAATATTGATGAAATTAAACCTGAATTATCAGGAATGCATTCAAATCTAGTTGAATTAGCAGAGATTAATATGCAGTACCTCGCACAAAAAGAAACAGTCCATTTACATCAAATAAAAGGTTTTCAAATAGAGCACAATGGGAAAGTGTTCAAAGCTATCTACAAACCTGCTTCCGGTGAAGACAATAAAACAACAACTCAGCTTGGAATTCATGATTGCTACTTAAGAGAAGTTGCAGCTTATCAATTAGATAATATTTTGAAATTTGGAATAGTACCTCCAACCGTTATTAAAGAGGACAAAGATGATATTGGTTCCTTACAACTTTATGTCGAGGAAAAAACTGCCGAAAACCATATTATTATGTCTAATCAAGTTGATTTTGAAAAGGAATCGTCTGGAAAGGACTGGCAGTTGATGGCGGTTTTTGATTATATCATGGCAAATTGGGATAGAAAACCAGAAAATTGGTTAGTTGATAAAAGGGATAATAGTATTTTGTATGCAATAGATCATGGATTTTCTTTTTATTCTCGTTACTTAAACGTTGACAGTGTTATTTGCGGACCAAGAAGAACATTAACCTATAATAACAAGGAAAGAAAGTCGATTCGAACTCCATTGCCAGATTTTATTATTGAAAGACTTATGTGGGTTAAAGAATCCAAAATAGATAAAATTAATAAAGTTCTTACCCCGTTAGTACCAGAATTCGAAATAGAACAATTACTCATAAGGATTGATAAATTACTCGAAACAAAGATTCTTATAAAATCGATCTCTATTGATTAGTAGTTTGCGTGATCTAGCCCCTTTCTAAAACCAATCACAATTAATGCAATAATCGGAAGAACTATCCACCAGGTTTGATATTGAACCATTTTTGAAGCCAATTTCGACGATTCTGCAATTGACACTTTTTGTTCTTCAGGTAAAAAGCTCAAAATTGTTGATAAAATCAAGGTTGAATTGAGAACTGAATAGATCATCACCTCGATTGGAGATAATAGCCCCTTGGCTCTTTGACCAGCAATACCACTTCTGGTTACTAACAGAACAATTACTAGCGCAAAAACAACTGATTGAATAGTGAAGGGCGAAACATTAGCTCGAATAAAAAATGAACCGATTGTTTTGTCACCAACAAAAAATCCTTGAATCATCGGATTAAGAACTTGAGTAATGACTAAAGCAACATAGGAAGCAAGAATTGTTACGGTAGTTTTCTCCCGTTGCAAAATAAACCCGTAGGAAACCCCGATTATCATAAATAGTCCAATAAACAAATCCCAACTTGGTGCGTTAATTATCCCCTCCTCTTTCAAATTAACTGACTATAAGTATTATATAACAAAAACAGTCTTTCAACAATTATAACATATTTTTATGTGTGTAAATACTTTATTTGATTAATTTGATGAAGATGTCGCTGGGGAGATTGACTTTGCCGAACTGTTTCATTCGCTCTTTACCTTTTTTCTGTTTATCTTGTAACTTTCTTTTTCTTGACACATCGCCTCCGTAAAGTTTGGCAATAACATCTTTTTTCAGCGGTGATATTTTTCTTGAATAAATTGATTTAGCGCCAATTCGAGCTTGAATTTTAATTTCAATTAATTGCTTAGGGATAACCTCGGCTAATTTGTTAATTAAATTTTTGGCTTGATAATCTCTGTCTGAATTTGAAACAATTTGGGAAAATAGGGGAATCAGTTCTTCATTTATTGCTACATCCAGTTTAACTAAATCTGATTCACGATAATCGCAAAATTCGTAAGACAATGATCCATAACCAGAAGTAATATTTTTTAATATATCATTTAAATCACTAATAATTTCAATCAATGGCAGGTCATATTTAACTAAAACTAAATCACCAGTATTTGTTAATAGGGAATTGGCGTCCGGGATACCTCTCTTCTGTTGTAGCAATTTTATTAACGAACCATAATATT
This sequence comes from Berkelbacteria bacterium GW2011_GWA2_35_9, assembly GCA_000991185.1. Lineage (GTDB taxonomy): Bacteria > Patescibacteriota > UBA1384 > GWA2-35-9 > GWA2-35-9 > GWA2-35-9. The sequence continues at coordinate 3,373 of LBRB01000008.1, forward strand.
GCATCGGCATTAATATTTCTAGTTTTGCCCATGGTTCCATGATCGGAAATTTACCTTGTGGTAATTCGCTTGGGTGGTATAGACTAACTTCATTGCCAGACAGTATAGTCTTATAAACAACGGATGGGGGAGTAAGAATAATTTCAACTCCAAACTCCCTTAAGAGCCGTTCTTTAATAATTTCTAAATGTAAAACGCCATTAAAACCACAACGAAAACCAAGCCCAAAAAGGGGAGACTGGTAGGGAACGATTGAAAGCGATGAATCGTTCATCGCCAATCGATAAAGAGCCTCTTTCAAATTATCGAAGTCAGAAGTTTTTTTATTTTTGGATAGGGGAGAGGAATCGACCGAAGAAATGAAAATGTTAGAATATACCATAGGTTGGATTTCTTTAAATCCTTCGACCAATCGTACCGGCACTCCCCGATCATTTTCAAAATCGCTAGTAATTGTATCTCCAACTCTCGCCTCCCCTACGGACTTGAGACCAGTAACAATATAACCAATTTCACCACTTGAAAGTTTTTCCGTTTCTCTCATTTCGGGCGCAAAGATGCCAACCTCGATTACTTTGTCATCACTTTTAGACTTGATTAAGGTTAGCTTGTCCCCTTTTTTGATTACGCCATCAAATATTTTACAATGAATTATCACTCCTTTGTGTCGATTGTATAGCGAGTCAAAAACTAAACCTCTTAACTTTTGATTGTATGAAATTTTTGGGGGCGGAATTTTTCTAATCACTGCTTCAAGCAATTCTGGCGTTCCCTCTCCGGTCTTGGCTGAAATTAGGTAAACTTCACTTTTGTCAATTGACAACATATCTTTTAATTGTTGGTATGTCCTGTCTAAATCACAACTCGCCACATCAATTTTATTAATAGCGGGAATAATGGTTAGCCCTTCACTCTTGGCTAAATGGTAGTTGTGAAGTGTTTGGGCTTGTACACCTTTTGTTCCATCAATTAATAATATTGCTCCTTCAACCGCTTTCAACGCACGTGAAACTTCGTAGCTAAAATCAATATGTCCGGGAGTGTCAATCAAATTCAAGATATATTCCCGACTGTCATCCTCGGGCTTGCCTGCCCGCCCGACTGGATGGACCCGGGGATCCAAAGACTGGATTCCCGTTTTCACGGAAATGACATTGGAATTTAAATTTAGAAAATTTGGATTTTGGAATTGTTTAGGATTTAGGATTTCGGATTTCGGATTTTCCGAATGGTATACCATTCGGACCGGTTGCATTTTGATAGTTATTCCTCTTTCTTTTTCCAAGTCCATCATATCTAAATATTGTCCCGACATTTTGCGTGGATTTACAGTTTTGGTTAATTCTAAAAACCGATCGGCAAGCGTCGACTTTCCATGGTCGATATGAGCTATAATACAAAAATTACGGATGTAGTTATTCATATGTATAAATAGTACTCACTTTTGTCTTCCAGTCAATACCATTTGACCATCAGACAAAACGACTGACTCAAAAACAATATCATCACGGTTTATTTTTTGATCAAAAATTTTTTCTATACTTTTGCCCAGACGACTTGAAACTGTTTCGTTTAATTTCAAATCGCCAGCTTCGATTTTCTTAACTGCCACTATCAATTTTTCGTCCTTTATTGATGGTTCGAGATCGACCGCCATATCAACTGAAATATTTTTTATTACCAACAAATCTTTTTGATATTTGCCTTGTACTTTTATTCCCGTTTCATTTATTTCGGCTGTTATATCTTTCATCGGAAAATCGGTCTCTTTATTTTGGCTCAAAAGAGAAGTTAATTCTTCTTCGGTTATTGTTAAACTGACTATTTCTCCTTTGTTTTCATTATTTTCTTGAACTAAATTGCTCAATTTTGATTTTAAGCTATCAAGCGCTTGTTGCGATGGTTCGATTACTTTGATATTGGTCGTGCTGGGATTAGAAATTTTTCTCAAACCAAATACTATTAAAATAGATAAAATTATTATAATAATTGCAACAAAAATCGCAAAACTGTAACAAGTACAAAAACTGCCACGCTTTTTTTTAATTTTGTCTACCTCACCATAAAAATCTTTAATAAGATTTGGCTTAGTTTCGATTTTAGTTTTTATTTTTTCTGCCATTTTGAGTTAACTTTAATAACAATTGGGGAATAAGCAAAGGTTGATATTTTTCAGCTGGCAAATTAATCACCCATGTTACTACAAAATAGGTAATTAAACCAACCGAGGATGCAAAAATAAATTGAAGCAAAACTTCAGAACCATAACGAAGATCATAGGCAATCCCAATGTATGTTTTTGACCATTGGATTGCGATTGTCATAAAAATTGATGCGATAATTATCTTAAAACCTTGAGTAAAAATTATTTTCTCGCTAATAACATCGACTTTATGATTCAAAAAATAAAATAATAAACTAGCGTTAATAAATGATCCTACTGAAAATGCTAAAGCTAAACCAATTACGCCGATATATTTTGTTAAAATAACTGCACAAATAATACTAATAATGATCGAGATTATTGAAATGTAAGTTGGAGTTTTAGTGTCCTTGAAAGCATAAAATGTTTTAGCAAAAAGTGGGATTAAGCCTGAAAATACTAAAGAAACTGCAAATAGTCCGAGCGTATCAGCCGTTAAAATAGTCTGTTCCCAGCCGAAATGACCCGATCCAAGCATTAAACGGACCAACTGAATTCTCAATAATATTACTGCCACCGAAATCGGAATTAAATAATAAAGAATTGATAGAATCGCTTTTTGTAAATACTGCGTAATGTCGACTACTTTATTTAAACTGACTGCTTGCGAGAGGGTTGGAAAAAGTGCCGTCGCAACTGAGGTTCCGAAAACAACCGTTGGCATGGTTTGAATATTGTCGGCTAAACTGTACATTGAAATTGCGCCATTTTCCAAGCCAGACGCAATAGCCGTAAATACCATTAATAATATGTGATTTGCTCCTAATCCAATCGATCTAGGAATCATCAATCGAATAACTCTTTTTACAATTGGATCGAAAAAGTTGATATTGATGCTGATTTTAAAACCCATTTTATAGAGTGGGAAAAGTTGTATCAACATATGAAAAAATGCCCCAATAATAACACCAATAACCGGACCATAAACCCCATACCGATCTGAAAATATTAATGTTCCTAAAATAATAAAAAGATTGTAGATTAATGGCGCTAACGAAGTGATCAAAAATTTTTTATATGAGTTGAGAATGCCACTAAAAAAATATGACAATGTAAAAATTAATGGAGAGAAAAGAAGTAGGCGGGAAATTGAAATTGTAGTGTTAATTTTTTCTTGAGAAAAATGCGGGGTTAAAAACGGAATCAAATATGGCATTATGAAGTATAAAATAATACAGGCTAGTAAAATCACTACGAAACCAGTTGAAATTATCGTATTGGCAACCTTTAAAGCTTTTTTATCTTTATCTTCGACTAAAAGATTTGAAAAAATTGGAATAAAAGCGGCTGAAATTGCCCCTAAAATAATAATATTAAATATAAAATCAGGAATCCGAAATGCGGCAAAGTAAGTATCGAGCATATCGGTGGGAATTTTTTGAGCTAAAAAGTGATCTCTTAGCACACCTAGAATATTTGAAACAAAAAGAGTTACCACTAAAATATAAGTGGCTACTTTAATACTGTTTTCTCCAAATAGAAACTTAATTTTCATCTAAATTCATTGTTTTTTATATACTATCTACTATTTAATTTGATTCGCTGAAATGCTTCTAGTAGTTCTGATTTTGAAAAACCATTTTGTTCTACTCTTGAAATATTTATCGCACCCTTAATGATATCTCTGGGAGCTTGTTCTAATAGTAGATTAAGCTCATCATCAAATTCATTAATATACCGAGGTCTTGATACCCAAGAAATATCTCCCTCTCGACATCCTATTTTATCAACTAAGTACTTATTAACAATATTCCCTTTAATATATTGATCTGGCAAACCACTTAACCACTCTTCAAATTCATCTTGATTACTCAAGGCACTATTAACTTTTTCGATCCAACCTTCTGGTATTATTTTTTCACTCATTTTTTACTAACCCCTTTCTTAAAATATATTTTACTTCTTTTACAAAATCTCTTGTCTCTTTTAATATTTCCTTTGCCAGAGACTTACTAACTTTTTTCTGAAAAAAATAGTCAGCTTCTTCACGCTCCTTTTCAATTTTCGCAATTGTCCTAGCAAATTTTTTATCCAAAATTCCTGTTTTAATATAATGTTGATTAAATTTTAGTATCACTCCTGTGTGTGATTTAGCTAATACATTGTTTAATTCAAGCAACCCACGCATCGCATCAAATATCGCATAATATGAGCGTGAAACTGAATCATTATAATTTCCATTTTTGAACAATATTTCCGCCGATTCTATTCTTTCTAAAATATTTTTATTAATTATATCGGTTTTTTCTTTATCGCTTATCATACTTTTATGCCTTTTTTCACCTCATTGATAAATAATGTATTTTCGTACTTATTAAAATATTTTTTTGAATATGTTATTGGTGATATATATATGTTTTCGGTGTTCAAGCGGTTAGCAATATCGAAAATAGTATTATTTGGCTTACTATTATATTTTATAGCCTTTTTTAATACTATAAAAATATCCAGATCAGAATCAATTTTTTCTTTTCCAAATGCACGAGATCCATAAAAATAAACACTCACAATCTCATCTCTTAATTTTTCCCTAAGAAGATTAGCGTATTTTTTTGCCATTAATATATTGTGACTATTTTTCATAGTTTAATTTTATCACTAATGATAGAATCGAGTCAATCTTATATCTACTCCTACCTACTCCTATAAAAAACTAATTAAAAATGTAAATAGATATATCAAGAGACCAATTTAGCAAATTCGCTTCCTTCAAGAGTTTCGTGTTTTAAGAGTGCTTCAGCAACTTTTTTGAGAGATTTTAAATTCTTTTTTAATATTAATAATGATCTTTTTTTAGCGTCACTAATAATTCGGCTAATTTCGGCATCAACAATTCCAGCCACTTTTTCACTATGGATTTTATGTTCAGCTAATTCCCGACCTAAAAATACCATTTCGTCTCGCTCGCCCAGCGAAACTAGTCCGATTTTTTCACTCATACCATAAATAGTCACCATATTTTTAGCAATTTTTGTCGCTTCCCTCAAATCGTTTGAAGCACCCGTTGAAACCGATTTGAAAACCATTTCTTCAGTTACTCTTCCTGCCAATAATGCGCAAATTTCATCTTTGAATTTTTCTTCGCTGTGTAAATATTTATCCTCAATTGGTCGTGTCCAAGTGTAGCCCATTGCCATACCTCGAGAAATAATTGAAATTTTATGAACATCGTCCGTATTTTCTAAATAATGACTAACAACTGCATGTCCCGCTTCGTGATACGCAGTAATTTTTCTCTCTTTTTCAGTGATAACTCGTGATTTTCTTTCCGGTCCCAAGGCAATTTTTTCAATTGCGTGATTAAAATCAAGATTGTCAATCGTTGTTTTATTATTCCGAGCGGCACAAATTGCCGCTTCGTTAGCTAGATTTCTTAAATCAGCACCCGAAAATCCAATTGTCACCGCCGCAATATGATCAAGATTAATATTTTTCTTCATTTTTTTGTTTTGGGTGTGGATTTTCAATATTTCCAATCGGTCATTTTTGTCCGGCAAACCCATCATCACTCGTCGGTCAAAACGCCCTGGTCTAAGAAGCGCCGGGTCAAGAACATCCGGTCGGTTGGTTGAAGCAATAACTATTACCTTTTCATCCGTTTCAAATCCATCCATTTCAACTAAAATTTGATTGAGTGTTTGTTCTCGCTCATCATGACTTCCGCCTAAACCAGTTCCTCGTTGCCTACCGACTGCGTCAAGTTCATCAATAAACAAAATAGCCGGAGCATTTTTTTTCGCTTTCAAAAATAGATCTCTTACCCGAGCTGCCCCAACCCCAACAAACATTTCAACAAATTCTGACGCCGAAATTGAGAAAAATGGTACGCCCGCTTCTCCAGCAACCGCTTTGGCTAATAATGTTTTTCCAGTCCCTGGAGGTCCTGCTAAAAGAACACCCTTTGGTATTTCTGCCCCAATTGCTTTAAATTTTTCCGGATTTTTTAAAAATTGGACGACCTCGATCAACTCTTCTTTGCTTTCTTTAGCGCCAGCTACATCTTTAAAAGTTACCTTCTTTACTCCTCTAAATAAACGAGCGGTTGATTTTCCGAACGACATGGCTCGCATATTGGCACCTTGCGAAGATTTTAAAATCATAAACAAGAAAAATCCAATTAATATTACCGGCAGAAAAATCGAAAGCAAGTTGAGCCAAAGAGCGCCTTTATTTGGATCGTTAACCGAAACTGCCACATTATTAATATCAATTCCGTAATCAGACAAATTAGCGGAAGATTCTTTGTAAGTTTCAAGCTTAGTGCCATCTTTTAGTTCGGCGATAATTTTGCTCCCCTCAACCTGAATTTTTTCAACTTTTCCTTCTTTAATCTGAGTCGCCACTTCGCTAAGAGTTGTGCTTTTTATTTTAGTATCAAATGGCAAAAAATATTGATAAAAAAGCATGATAAAAATCAAGCCGATGATAAAGTAAATAATATTTTTATTCGATTTCATCAGGGTAATTTTAAATTTAAAATTTTATATTTGTAATTATTTGTCACGGGTTGGTGGCGGGGGTAGGATTCGAACCTACGACCTTCAGGTTATGAGCCTGACGAGCTGACCACTGCTCCACCCCGCTAACACGCTTAACAAATACTTTGATATAATAGCAAAATTCTTCCAGAAAATCAATGATTCAACGCTAAAATAACTTTGAAAATTCAATTTTCAAATATCAAAATTCAAATAAAGTTCAAATTTTAAATTCTAAATTAAAACTATTTAATATTGAATATTGAAATTTTAATTGATTTTTGAAATTTGATCTTTGAATTTTTTTAATATTAGCTATTTAAGAGAACTTGCGAAAATATACTGGTACCATTTGTACTGATTTGGGTCTTGATTGGTGTTTTGGTTATCGTTTTTTTTCTCGCTTGTTTGTGAAGTCTGAGCAATTAAATCACTTTTTTGCTTTAGCTCGTCGGGTAGAATTGAAAATACTTTTTCATCAACTCGTTTTAGATTCAAGCGTCGCCGAGCTTCAATATCGGCAAAAGTTTGGGTTTGATAAAACAGTTTCATATTTTCAAGATTTTTGTTTTCCTGTTTTATTTTTTCAATATTTTCCTTAAGAATTGTTATTTCTTTATTAATCTGATAATTTTTGTAGACTGAATATCCGACCGTCCAGGCTGAATAGACGATAACGAAAAAGACAGCAAAATTTTTAAACGCAACAACATATGGCTTTTCTCGTTCCATAAATACATTATAACACAGGATCGGCAACGAATAATGACTAGGAATTTATACTATTAATAAGTGCAGTTTGATTAATCTATTAATTTTAAATTTTAAATTATTTGTTTACCAGCGACCGGATTTTTTACCATTTTTGCTATTTTTTCGAGTGGTTTTTTTCTGATTGTTTAACATCCAATACTCATAACCATAGTAACCGCCAACTCCAGCCGCCAATGCTATTAACAATATGATGATGGTTACTAAAGCCCGGCTTTCTTCTTTTTCTTCATCTTTGTTCTCATCAGTTGTTGCCTTGACTTCACCTTCGTCATCGAGTAAATCAGCCGTTGTGGTTGTGGTAGCAGCTATTTCTTCTTCGGCTTGAACAACTTCAACCAAACCAATATCGATCAATTCTTCAACAATTGCACTATTGGTGGTGACTGTCTGGCTTGAATAATCAGAGTAGTTATTGTATTTATCAACACTGGCAATTTCAAAAATATATTCAGTTGCTCCGTTAAGATTAATAATTGATGTCGAAGTATAGCTTTTATCAATTGATACATAAGTAAATTCTTGACCAATTGCATTTTTCTTGTAACGAATTGTATACTTATCGGCATCATCTACTTTGTTCCAAGATAATTTTACTTCACTCTCGCTAACAATACTAACTTGGAAATTGGTTGGTTTTTCAGGTGCTGTTTGATCTGCCCCATAGGCTAGTGGAGTTAAATGATCTAAATTTGCCCAAACATAACCTTGATATTCAATTCCATCAATCGTTGTATTGCTCGTCACAACACCCGTATCGGCATATAGTCCCCAAGTATCGGTGGTAGAATCGTAATAATATATTCCGACAATTTTTGTTTCATCAGTAATGCCTGCATTAACCAAATCTGCATTCGTATAGTAGAATTTTAATGCGATTGGGAAAACAGTATCATTATCAGTTTTAATTTCAAATGTTTTTCCCATCACCGAAATTCCGGTTGGTTTTTTATCGATTGGAGTTCCCTCATATTCACCAATAACTATATTAGCATCACCAGTGGTTTTATCGGTAACTTCCAAATACAGCCCATTGTCCTTAATTTGATCAATTATTCTATCGGTCGAATTAACCGTATCAACTGTCGGATTTGAAACATCATTATTGATAAAGCTGCTCGAATAAAAAATTGTGTCCGAAATTATCGATGATATATTACCGGCTTTGTCTTTAAGTTGCATATAAATTGAGTAATCACCATCTTCATTGGTAGTTAGAGTAAAGGTTTTTGCAGTTGCAAAATCAATCCAATCACCTTTTACACTTTGATCAACTGTACTAGCTGTAACCAATTCTTGGGAAACTTTCATTTTATCTATCCCGCTTAAAGCATCTGTTCCGGCAATGGTCAACGTTACTTCCTTTTCATTGGTGACTTCTTTGTCGGAATTGATCGACAATGTTCCGGTTGGGGCTGTTTTGTCATAATCAAAAGATAGGATTGAGCCAGAAGCATTATTCAAATTTCCAGCTTGGTCTTGAGCTTTATCACTTTCAAGAGTAACCGTAACCTCCCCTTCTAGAGTTGGGGTAATTTTAGCAACAAAAGTTTTATCATCACTAGTTGTTAATTCAGTCGCAACTCCATTAGAAACAGTCAAATCCTCTTTAGTAAAACCAGCTACTATTTCATCAAATTTAATCGTAACTTCAACCGGACTAGAATTATATAAATTATTTATCGATGTGATAGTTGGAGTTGGTTTAGTTGTGTCCCAAATAAGCGTAAAAGTATCGCTTGCTGTACGATCTGTATTGTCAGTAATCGTAACTTTGATAATGTATGTACCATCGGTATCAGCTTTGATGATAGTTTTGTCACTAATTGGAGAACCAAAGGTAATGTTTCCAGAACCAGGTGTTTCTTCCCAAACAATACTCTTTGTCCCAGAAACTGAGGTATCAAAAGTCGCTGTTCTTTCGAATTCACTGTTGGTCTCCTTATCTTCGCCGGCATTAACTAGAGTTGGAGCAGTTGTATCAATTATTGTTTCACTATTACCCCCAGTATTGGAGTAACGATAACTACTTAAGTTTCCCGCCTTGTCAACCGACTTGATCCCAAATTTATAGGTTCCGTCTTCTAAAATATTGCTAGCTTGCGAGGAGTTTATTGTATATTCGATAACATTACCAACCTTAACATCAGTCAGACCAGCTACATCTATCCAGGAAGAACCAGAATATTTTTGCACATTAAGCAGATAATAATCAATTCCACTACCGTTACTGCCATCGTCTGCTTCTGACCAAACAATCCTTGCTTCTTTTGTATTAATAACGCTATCGTGATTTCCATCTGAATTTTGGTCAACCTTCACCCCACCAGTTGATATATTGCTCGGTTGCGAGTTGTCTACAACAAACATATTATTCGCTGGTGTCGCAGATATCGCATTTCCCGATGTATCAAACACGTTAGACAAAGTTACGGTGGCTGTTGCGACATTACCCACCGGAACATCCAAATCAAATGTATACTCTGTGCTATTTGATATTGACATCGCTGTTGCAGGTAATATACTATTATCAATCGCGATTTTTGCCCCAGTAACATCTTCGATATTCTCGTTAAATGTTGCCTTAATCTTTAATGTGTCAGCGTCCTTAACTGCGCTGGAAGTTGTGTAAGTTGTTCCACCATCTTTTGAATAAGTTAGTGATGCTGTCGGTGCTATTGAATCATTACTGACGCAAGCAGACGAATTACACCACGGACGGAATGTTATATTATCACTAACTGAATTACCAGTTCCGGTTGGATTGGTAGTAGCGTGGTTTGGACCACTGGTCGACCCCCACCAGTTTTGGGTAGCAGAAACAGTGCCACTAACTCCGGCAACAATTGAAACCGCACCTGCTGTATTCCCCGAAAATTTATTTCCACTTAAAGTGATGGTGTTTCCGATGACATTTGCTGTAGAAGGATTGGTGGCATCAAAAATTGTAATCGCTGGCTGGGTTTGTGAGTTGGTAAATGTATTACCCGAAACGGTAATATTTTGTGTATTTGCTCCATCAACTTCAGATGTTATTGCCAATGCCCCATAACCAGACGCATGACCATTATTGCTTGTAAAAGTATTGTTACT
>LBRB01000008.1:13990-24782 GCA_000991185.1 Berkelbacteria bacterium GW2011_GWA2_35_9
TCACCAACATAAAGACCAGAATTACCACTGGCAGTATCAAATGTATTATTCGAAATGTTTGCGCCACTTCCACCACCGAGGTGGATAAGTTGTTCCCCAATTGCATTGCCGAATCCAGCATAAACTAAAGTCGTATTATCTACAGTTAAATTATTAATACCACCAGAATTTGCTGTAAAAATTGCTACATCATAGTCAGTATCATCATCACCAAGATCTATTTTCATGTCTTTAATGCTTGCATCACTTGCAGTAATGTTAAACAAAACATCACTACCATTTGAAATGCTACCATTTTTGTTTGCTCCAGTAATTACAGTGGACGATCCTTGCCCAACTAAAGAGATGTCTTTATCTACTGTAATTCCAGGTACTGTAGTAATGTCATACACCCCAGCTGAGATACTTATTGTATCGCCACTTACTGTACTAGTATCATCAATAGCAAATTGGATTGATTGAAATGGATTGCCACTTGTCCCATCACCTGTAATATCACTCCCAGTTGTTCCATCTACATAAACGGTAGTACCACTAACTGCTGCTTCAACTTTAATGGCGCTTAGCACATTAAATGGTAAAACGATCATTAAAATCGCTAACCAATGAGTAAATTTTTTGAACCTATTTGCAAACATTTTTTCCTCCATTTAATTTATTTATTATTTTTTATTTTTATCTGGATCCCCGATCTCGAATTCTATTCGAGTCGAGGATGACAAATTGTTATTATTATTAAAAAGCGCAAAAGATGATACTTAAAAACATTTCTGGATTCCCAATCGAGTCGGGAATGACATTAACAATTTTTTAAGTAATTTCTTTTACGCCCTAAAGTTTATTACCCTAAAGCTCCGTTATCCACAAGGTGCGAAATATCAACTTTAACCAGCAAAATAAACATTACAATCATTATTTTTAATTGTCAAATTAAGTATAGTTATTGCACTTGCAAAATTTTATGTAATCAAAAATAGACTGCCAACCCAGCAGTCTATTTTTGATTTTTTAAATTTTACACATTCCTCCTTATTATTTAATTTTCAATTAATATTTCTGTTTGTAATTTAATATTTTGGTCATTTGATATTGATTAGAAATTAGAAATTAATAATTAGAAATTGGAGTAATTCATTTATGAATTACGACAGTTGTTCCAATTTCAGCCCAATTATATAAAGTTGAAGCGTTTTCGGTTGAAAGTCTGACACAGCCATGCGAGACCGGCACACCTAAATGATTTTCTCCTTCTTTATAACCATTTGCCCATTCTGGAAGCGCATGCAATCCATAGGTTGATCCAATAAATGCCATCCAATAAGGCATATAAAGATTGTATTTTGAAGAATATGCTCTTGGGTTTTTACTGTTGATTGTAAAAGTTCCGCTAGGTGTTGGCATACTCCACTTACCGCTTGAAACTACAAACTCATAATCTTTATTTTGACCGTTAAAAGCGGCTAATCTCTGAGTTGAAAGATCAATTTCGATATATTTGCCTGCGTATAAACCGGGTTGAAAGGGTTGTTCAACAATTTTTGTAGCTGGGTCGGTTTCGATAAATTCAAGTTCGATATTTTTTTCTTGAGCAATATTATCTAAAATATCTTTTTTAAGTTTTTCTATATTTAGTTGACTACCTATTTTACCATTATCAGCTATTTCACCGTTTTGGTATTTAACCACTGGACTAGCTTTGACAGACAGTCGGTTTTTTAATGTATCTAAATATTTATCAATTTTTGCTTCTTCGACAACAGCTTTAACTTCGCTATCTAATTGTTCAAACCCAATAAGAGTACTAATTATTTTAACTTCAATTCTTTCTTTTATTTTTTTATTCTGAGTTAAGGTTAAATTAGTTTTTAAGATATTTTCTACATCAGCTTTAGTTTTAGACAAATCTTCAAGTTTAATATTTGGCTGACTTTCTATCATAGTTAACTCGTATTCCCCGCTGAATGGATTATTGGTAATTGAGTTCGCTAATTGATTAAAATCAAATTCTAAACCGTTTATTTCTTTAACTTCAGAAATAATTCCATTGGTAATTTCTAATTTAGCATTTTGCGCTGGTTGATAATTTTCAGGTAATTTATTTATTTTACTTATAATTGCATCTTCATTATATATAACTGGTATTGATATATTCTTTGCATATGCAATATTATCAAACGAACGGTTGATTTTTTGAGCTTCAATAATTGATTTAACTGGATCGTAGATTAAGCCAATCTCTGTTTTATCACCTTGAAATAAAATATCACTTCCGTACTTAAAAGTGATTTGACTAGGTATTTTAGCACTAATAATTTGATAAGCGTTTATTTTATCCATTAAGCCAATATTGACCCCACCAACGCTTACTTTAGCGATAATCAATTGACTTTTAATAAACATCAATGTAATCACTAGTAATGAAATAATTAAAGCTGAGATAATTGTAATTAAAAGCGCAATTTTTTCTCTATTCATACTTAATTAAATAATGATTTAATCCAACTAACAACTTTATCTAATTGATTATTATTGTCTTTTGCACCTTTAATTCTTGACTCATCCGATGCAAATAATTGGACAATTAAAGTTTTACTTTCTCCATTCATTGTTCCATTTACAACCGCTATACCAATTTCCTGATAATCAGAATCAACCATATTTTGGTAATGGGTTGGCGACTTTACCCAAGCGTTAAAGGCATTGTCTTCATTATTAAATCCAATCGCTAAATTTTCACCAGCAAAATCATAATCATAGCCAGAAAGTTTGATGGCGTCCCAAGGGCTTAAACCATCTGCTGAAAAATGATCAAAATATTGTTTTGAGAACATATCTTGAGCTCTAAGACTAGCAGCATTTTCTAACTTTTCATTAATTATTAACGATTCCCTGCTATTGGCTAATCTTAAATTGTTAACCAATTTATAAGTACGGTCTGTTTGATTAGATGCGTAAGCACTATTGGAAATAACAAAAATTAGCAAAATAAAAACAGCTACTAAAGCTATCTTATTAATACTAACTGATTTTAACTTATTTAATGGGTTGGTCATTGATTTCTTTCCAACCCTTTAGCCAATTACATATCTATCATACCATAAATATATCAACCTGTCAAGTTACACATTGCACTTGCAACTTGTAACTGCAATTATTAGTTCATATTGATTAATTGATATCTAATTTGCTATAATTACTTTATGCGCTCGTAGCTCAGCGGTTAGAGCGCCAAGCTTATACCTTGGTGGTCGTAGGTTCGAATCCTACCGAGCGCACCATAAATACTAACTTCGTTGAGTTAGTATTTATGTTTTATATTTGTATTTCGAATTACTATTTGCTCTGCAAGTATCGATAATAAAAACGAAACTAGGTACAAATAATTACTATTGCTCAACCTAACAACACTGATTGATAAAATCATTATAATTAGCTGGTAAATCCAAGAAAATTGATAATTGAAACTAGCTTTTTTGTAGTATTTTGTAATATTTTCATAAATTTGTATTAATTTTGTCGGGTTATATTGATCGATTAACAATGAATTTGAATCTAGATTCTGGTTAGGCTTGTCAATTATAAAATTAACAATATTACTATTCTCAAATACTAATTTTTTTGAAATCTGAATAAATATTTTATCTTTTTGCTTTTCCGCTCTATTCTCAATATAATTTTTCTTTTCCATTTCAGTAATATCCGAAATAATTTTATTATTTGAAATATTCTCGACTCTTGTCAATAATGTTGATTTTTCTTCTCCTGATAGATAGGTAAGATCAATTTCTTGTTTAACGAAATAATTGTTCATTTGAACATAATTTGCCTGCGTTGAGCAATTGAAAATCAATAATCCTATTACCTCTCCTGGATTTCTCTCGTAATTTTTCTTAATAGCTGGAGTTTTCGCTAGGACCAAGACCGTTTTCCCTTGATTCTCAAGTTTAATTTTTTCTCTTAGTAAAACCCCAACCACGATATCAACTTCTTTCATTAATTTCATATTGCCAATGGCAAAATTTTCATCATTAATTCGACCAGTAATTCCCATACCTTGAAATTTATTAATATGAGAGATATAGTGTTTTGATATTTCTTTAGTTTCAGCTTCTAATTTTATAGCTTGTGATAATGAATGGTCGTCATTTTGCATTAGGCTTGAGGCAATCTGTAAAACAAATTTTGGATTTGAAGCATGAATATTCTCTAAAAAATACTTATCATTTGTGACAACGCCACGAATATCCATAAAAATATCTCGACAATTAGAAATTTTTTCAATAATTTGATTGTTTGAATATTTTGCATCATATCTACCAACCATCACTTTGCATTTTATTAAAGGTAAAGACGAGGCATAAATAAACATTTTTAAATTTGTCGAAAATAAAATAATTAATAGCAGAGAAGTAATTAAATAATATCTATCAATAAAAATATTATTTAAAATAAATGCGCCTATCAGGAAAAATAAAACTATTATCCAACTTATTAACTCATAACTTGAAAGTGATTTTTTTTCTAACAATGACATGTTAGCCTTTTTTTCAAGAGAATTATCAATAATCTTGTGCGAATTGAAAAATTTATTATATATATAGTAAATTAGAGCAATTAAACTTATTTGAAAAATAGTACTGCCACGCTTATAAATAACTAACTCAACAATTGAAAATATTGTGCCAATAACTAATCCAAAACTAACAAATCCTTCTCGTGAAAGCAATCGTTTGAACGAAATAGTAGCTACATTCAGCCTTTTCTCCATTAAAAAGTTTTTACTTTATCTTAGCGCCTTGTTTTTCAAGCCAGTCTCTTAAAGTAACTTCCTCTTGATACCCAATTAACTTTTCACCATTTTCAGCGATGAAAGACGGTGTACCTTCAATACCATATTTATCGTAAAGTGTATTGTCCTCATAAACATTCATACTTTTAACCCTAAATCCGTCTTTGGCAATTATGTTTAATATCACTTCTTCTTTTTGGCACCAAGTACATAATGGGATCCAAAAATACATTACAGGTGACGAATCGTCAAAATATATTTTATCTTGGTTAGCAACTGTCGTCTCGGTAGTACCATCGTTGGTCGAAGGGTTTGATTGCGAATTGCTATAAGCTAAAATCAATCCAAAAATTACAACGGTCAAAATAATTATACTCAAAGTGATATTTTTCATTCTGCTCCTTATACTTAATTTTAGTTTAGTATACAACACAAATCTATAAAAACAAAATATTGACAAAAGTATTATTTTAGCATATATTAATTCCTAATCGCATCTTGACATCAAGGAGAAGAAAAATGACACAACCCATCAATAACCAAGTGTATGGAAAATTTTTATTATTTGTAATTATCTTAATAAGTCGGGCACAGGGTGATTTTGTTAAGGGAATTTATCATATTCATGATAACTATTCTGACTCATTAATCTCGACACAAGATTTAGCAATAAAGTGCAATAAAATTGGATGTATATTTATTGTAGTTTGTAATCATAATGATTGCCGAACAACTGATCACAGTAAAACTTATATTTTACCAGAGTGGGCTGATTACTTTCCTGGGGTAAATAATACCGTTCATCCGCATAAGTTTGTATCATCAGAAGCGGAAGAAGTAAATTATGTTAGAGAAATTATTGATCAATATCAAAAAATTTCACAAGAAGTTGGTATTTTAATTATCCCTGGTGAAGAAATCACTGCCGGTAAAGATGCGTCAAATTGTTTACTCCACATTTTATCGCCTTTTTATGGTTTTAATGATAGTTATAATTTCACCAGTTTCCAAAAATATAGTGATATTGAATCGATTCTTAAAAATCTAAAAGACAACCAACGAATAGCTAGCTTAGCCCACCCATTTTTAGATAATACCCAAGCCATTTCGGATGATCAATGGCACCAACTTAACCATATCGGTGTATTGCATCAATTAAATATTAAGAATTTTGGAAATATTCTTGAAAAATATTTAGCAGAAAATAATTATCGTCTTGAGAAAAACTTACCATTATTGGGGGTTACTGGGGATAATGATTACCATAAAACACCAGTTGAAGTAAAATACTTAGAAAATCTTAATAGCCGTTTTACTTATGTTTGGTTGAAAGATGATGAAGAAATTACCGAAAAAAATATCTTGACTGCAATAAAAAATGGACAAACTTACGCCAGTATTGGCAATTTAACTTTAGAAAATATCAACTATATTCCAGGTGTTGCTACTACGAAAACTGATAATCAATTGAAATTTTCAGTTAAATCGGTTAAGCCTAGTGTGCCCGGCTTAGCTTTGAATTATAATCTAGCTGTTTATTGTAACGGTAATAAGATTTTTGGATCTGAAGTTAATAATGCATTACAAATAAAAAATAATTTTTTAGTTCCCTTTAATATTGATATTCTGTGCGAAGAAGAGAAAATGTATTTTGTTATTCAGGCTTTTTACCCAGATTATCTACTTGATAAAACTAAAATCCAATTTACTCAATTGGTGACTTCACCAATCATTATTAATCCAGTGCCATTGGAAGAGAAAAAATATTTCTGCGATTTTCAAGGTGATGTTTTTCAAGAAAAAATCAAAATGGATATAGCTGTAAAATCTGTATTGCTAAAAAAATTCAATGGTGAAAAGTATAGCTATAAATGGTTAGTTATTTCACGACCAAATGAAATTGAAACCTGCTCAAGTATGATTGATCAGGGAGAAAATTTTTCATTAATCATCGCTAATATCAACCGACTTTATTATGTTAAAACCTACACGCAGGATAATCAATTATTTGGCAATATTTACGCTTATTATCCAATTGAATCACCATCCATCGTCCAGTTGACTGAAACAAATAATTGTATTGATATTTTAGACTGGAATTTCAAAAATAATTCAATGACGATCCTAACTAACAAAATAGAAAAGGGTAAATATAAAATTTTTGACTTTTCGCTTGATTTTGACCGAAAAATAACTAATGTTCGCTATTTAAGCGAACAAACAGTTAAAAGATACCAGAAAAGAAATACTGGTTATAAGCTTGATTATTTCAATTTTGAAAAGATGATTTTGCATGGGCAGAAAGTTTCTGTCGCAGATGATTTTATGACACAGAACGTTGGGATCAATAGTATTAATGATGTAGCTATTTACAATTCTACTGAGTTTAATTCTTTGAGACAGCACGAATTTGTTTATGTGAGAGATCTGATGAAATTTAGTAATGATAATTGGAGTACTCCAATAAAATATAATCCAAACGAAAAAATCTATTTTATAGTAAATCTTAATAATTTAAGACCAAATCACACATTTTATCTTATTTTCCAAGGTTGTGGCAAAAGCTATCGTTTTATACTCGATTGGAATAAAATCAAATCGTACTTACCATTTTATAATGAAAGTGCTATTTTTCTCCTTAGTATTCCAGATGGTGAAAAGTTACCATTTGGAGAATATAAATTAACCTTAATGCAATTTAAAAGTAGTAGTCGTAAGTACGATTATATACTTGAATACAACAGAATTATTTTGAAATAGTAATACCCCCCCCTGCGAATGTGGGGGGTTTTTCTATACTGTGGATAACTTATTTATCTCAGTTTCGCTTTTTGTCCGTATTGTTTAATTTTACTGGTTTGGTCTTTGTTCGCTTTTTATTTATGATTCTTGTGGATTAGGGTGTGGATATTTATTCATTTCTATTGACTAGTTTAACAAAATAATATATCATTAATTTTATTCGTACCTGAAAAGGAGTTGGGAATGAAAAAAATGTTTTCGTCTTTTCTTGTAATACATAGAACTAGCATTGTCCGACAATTATTTGACACTTTTTTTGATTATTTTAGAATTTCAGAACGACAAGATTTTGAACAATCATTAATTAGAAATAGGACTGGCAATAACAATAGTAGTAATTTTTTTTGGCAATTAGTCCAAAATAAAGTCTTTAAAAATACTAATAAATTAATTGTTGTTTACGAAATTATTGATACTGACGATTTGGAGCAAATAAAAGTTTACATAAATAATTTATCTAGAACAAGAAATCCAGTAAAAATTGAAAAATTGATAGTAATATTTAGAGATGAACTAATTGCTTATGAATTCGATCGTTTGATTGAAAAATTTGATAGAGCTCGCATTGAATTATCAATATTAAGCACTACATCTTGTTTGTGTAAAAAACTTTTAGCTGAATGTCTAATAACGGAATTGAGAAGAATTTTTTCAGGAAGTACCAGTATTTATAATGATTAATCTTATTTGTAAAAACCCAACCCCGCCGTGGCGGGGTTTTTTATACCAAAATGTTACACTTCGCAGGTGTAACATTTTGGTAATTTTATCTAATATTATTTTGAACTATAACCCCTAAAAAGAACAGTCAGAAAAGTTAATCCATATCCAACCCAATAATCAAAAGAGCTAAAAATTGCCGTACCGGTAAAACGAACTGAAATCAAGAGATCAAGGATCACGCCCAAAACTACGAATATTAACCCATAATAGAAAGCTGTTTTAATATCATTTATTTTTAATCGTGTTGCAATTATCCAAGAAAAAGCGATTGAAAAAAGCCACATTATGCCATATTTTGTCCAATCGCCAAAACCGTAACCAACTACGATTGAAGCAACAATAAACATCGTTGCCCAAATGACTGCTCCGTAGAGCAAAGCTCGGTTTATTTTCAAACCATCAATTTTTATTATATCTTTCATATTAAAACCCCATCTCTTTTTTAACTTTTTCAATTTTTTCTTGAGCTTCTTTTCGTAACGCTTGAGCATTATTGGTTAATGTTTGTTCAATTTTATCAGGTTTAGCCATTATTTCCTGATATTTCTTCTGGATCGGTATCAATTTTTCAATTATCTTTTCAGCCAAATAGCGTTTCAATTCTACATATTGAATGGTTTTATTTTCAATCGCCTGAATAAATTCAGCCATTTTTTCTGGCTCTCCAAACGCTTCAACTAAACCAAACAAGTTTTTGACTGCAGGTGAAATTTTACCCGCTTCACCAGTATCAGTCACAGCGCTCATAATTTTTTGAGTTATTATTACAGAACTATCGCCAAGAGCAATACCATCAGCACCAGTTTTTGACATTTTTTTGGTCGGGTCTTTAAGCGACATCACTCTTTTGGTTTTCGTTAATATGGTTTTCGGTTCGGTAAAAATTTTCCCATAACGGTGATTAAATTTTCGTGCAATAATTCGAGCCAATTCAACATGTTGAACCTGGTCTTCACCGACGGGAATAGTATCAGCATCGTAGATTAATATGTCCGCCGCCATCAAAATTGGGTAATTTAAGAGTCCAGCCGAAATATTTTCCTTGCTTTGATCAGTCGATTTCTCTTTATATTGTGTCATACGAAATAACTCTGAAACTGGTAAAACTGTTGATAAAATCCAAGCTAATTCGGTATGCTCCGGCACTTGCGACTGGCGAAATAGTCGGGTTTTTTCTGGATCAATCCCACACGCAATTAACCACGCTACCATTTCTAGATTTCTTTGATGAAATTTTTCTTTTTCGTACGGTGTCGTAATGGCATGGTAATCAACGACAGAGAATATACAATCGTTTTTATCCTGAAGTTCCATCCAATTTGAAATCGCACCTAAATAGTTGCCAATATGCAATTCCCCCGATGGTCTAGTCCCCGAAAATATTTTCATACTAATAGTGTATTATATCTCAAGTAAATTAACAAGAAACAATTTGCGTTTTTTGATTATTTGTTTTCATCCATGAGTTGTACCCTAATCCAAACAAACAATAGTTAATCTAATAAATCTTAGAATATAAATCTGATAAATTATTAGCGATTCTAGTAAAACTAGCAATACTAGTAATAAATGATATTTTATCAATATCAGAATCAGCAAATTATTATCAAAAATTATTATATAACACAATAACGCCGATCGTTGTTATTGTGTTATTATTTTTTAAGTCCTGAAATCGGTATTATTTTGTTCTCAATAAAATGAGCTATTATTCCTTCTTCGTTTTGTATCAGTTCTGAAATAGCAACAAGAACATATTCATGAATGTTTAATCTCTCACAAATATATTTTATTTCTTTAGTACAATTGTATGGAAAAACATAAACACTTTTTTGAATTTTATAAAATCCAAAATCATATAGTTTCCTCCTGAGAACATTTCTTTCAAACCGTAATTTTTCTGGAATATCAAACACTACCAAGCGCCATTTTCCATCCCATAAAGATTGTTTTGCAATAGTCAAATCTTTTAATGATTGATTAGACAAATACATAACCCCTTTTGGAGTTAATTCAATATAGACTTGTTTATTCTCCACAAAGGAGTCGATATATCCTTTTTGGATTAAGTATTTAATAGATCTTTTGGTTTTAATCTTGTCTGATTCACGCCATCTTTGGTAATTTAAAACCCTTCTTCGGTATGATTTCTCAGCATAAAAGAACGGAAGAGAAAGATCAAACATTGTCAATAATACTTCTTTTGTGCCTAGCCAAATAATTTTTCTATGCGTTTTCTTCATTAAATAATCATAACACAGTTATTCCGATCGTTGTAGTTGTGTTATTTTATTATTTATATCTAATGTTTCTAAGATTGTTAGAATATTAAAATTATTAGTTTTATATTGGTTATGTTGAGTTAATTAAATTATTAAAAGCCAATTCACGAATTTAGTGCACCACTTTTTAATATTTCTTGTTCTAATATCTCATTAGGCGTCAAATAACACAAGGCTTTTCTGGGTCGATTATTGA